>JAFDCT010000328.1 GCA_019312695.1 Deltaproteobacteria bacterium
CATTTGAAAAAGGGATTGATGGTGTTTTCGTTGCCGGCTGACTGGAGGGCCAATGCCATTTCCTGGAAGGAAATACCAATGCCCGAAAACGGATAGAACACCTGCAGCAACTTCTGTCCCAAATCAATATTGATCCGGCCCGGCTGGAAATGTATAACCTGTCTGCTGCCATGGGTTCCCGCTGGGCCGAGATCTGCACCGAATTCACCGAACGTATAAAAAAACTTGGTCCATCGCCGGTCTGGCTGGCAGGGCACCCAAAAAAGAATAAAAAGACCGGTTAACATTTACAAGAACAATAGCGAGAAGGAATTGTAAGAAAATGATAGTGGGACAGCAAAAACCCATAGATGAAATCTGGAAGATGATCAGAGGACAGCGGAAAGTTTTGGTTCTGGGATGCAATTCCTGTGTTGCTGTCTGCCATCAGGGCGGCACCAAACAGGCTGAAGTCCTTGCTTCCCTGCTGAGAATGCAGGCTGTCCAGGAAGGGATTGAAATACAGCTTGATGTCGGGGGTATCGAACGGCAGTGTGAGCACGAGTTTTTTAACTCCGCTCTTGATGCAATTTCCAGTACTGAATCGGTATTAAGCCTTGCCTGCGGAGTAGGAGTCCAGTTCATGGCTGAAAAATTTAAGACAACGCCTGTTTATCCGGCCTTGAATACGACTTTTCTGGGAGCTGTGGAGCGGCCTGGCTATTTTACGGAAAAATGCCAAGCCTGCGGCAACTGTGTCCTGGCGGTAACTGGTGGCCTCTGTCCTATAGCCAGGTGCGCTAAGCGCCTCTTAAATGGGCCATGCGGCGGAGTATCCAATGGTAAGTGCGAAATCAACAAGGAACTTGACTGTGTCTGGCAACTGATTGTGGAACGGCTGGAAGCTCTCGGCCGGCTGGATGACTATGAGAAGCTTTTTCCCCTGAAGGACTGGTCCAAGGACCGGGCCGGGGGCCCTCGAACCTTTAAAGTGGAAGGATTTTTGCCGTGAGCCTCAAGACGAACAGTAAACTGGAACGGATATTAGCGGCCGGTCACCTTGCTGTAACTTCCGAATGCGGCCCGCCGCGCGGCAGTGACCCAGAGGTAATTTTAAAAAAAGGTGAGCTTCTCAAGAACCACGTGGATGCTGTAAATGTGACAGACAACCAGACATCGGTTACCCGTCTCAGCAGTCTGGCTGCCTGTATTCATCTGAAGCTTATGGGAGTGGAACCCGTGCTGCAGATGGTAACCCGCGACCGGAACAGGATAGCGCTGCAGAGTGATATTCTTGGTGCTGCTTCCTTTGATATCAACAATATCCTCTGTTTATCAGGGGATCACCAGGTTTTCGGAGATTGTCCGGACGGACAGAATGTCTTTGACCTTGACTCCATGCAGCTGCTGCAGACAGTCAGGCACATGCGGGACAACGGCAAATTTATAAGCGGGGATGATATAAGACGTCCTCCCAATATGTTTGTGGGCGCCGCGGCAAATCCCTTTGCCGAACCTTTCAAGATACGAGTACCCAGGCTGGCAAAGAAAATAGCCGCAGGTGCCGAATTCATCCAGACGCAGTGCATCTATAACCTTGCCAGGTTCGAAGAATGGATGAAGGGTGTCCGGGACCGCGGCCTGCACGAAGAGGTATATATCCTGGCCGGGATTACTCCCATGAAATCCCTTGGAATGGCACGGTACATGAAAAACAACGTGCCTGGCATGGATGTCCCGGATGAAATTATCAGCCGGCTTGCCGGCGTTCCCAAAGAAAAACAGGCTGAAGAGGGAATTGCTATCTGTCTGGAAACCATTGCCCGCCTCCGGGAAATAAAGGGAGTGAGCGGCTTTCATATCATGGCAATTGAGTGGGAGGAAAAGGTGCCGGAGATTGTAGAGCGTGCGGGGCTATTCCCGAGACCGGCAAGCAGCGGCGCAGAAGATTAATCTGCGATGATCAGTGAGACGACATGGCGTGTAAAAAGAAGATGATTATCGAGGTGATGTACAAGGCAGATTATTGTCTGCTCTGCTACTACATGGATGAAGCTGTCCGTGAAATCCTGCCTGAGTATGACGAACATGTAGAATACCGCCGTGTTGATTTTCTTAAGGGTGAAGGCAAAAAGCGGTTCCTGGAGCTTTCAGTATCTCTTTTCGGTGAAGAAGGAGTGTATAAAAAGATGAGGATCGCTCCAATTCCTTCACTGTTTATCAATGGAGAGCTTTTCTTCGATGCTATTCCTCCACGCCATATGCTGAAAGATGCCATTGAAGAGGTGCTTGCCGATAAAGAGAACACAAAAGAACTATTATGAAAAAAGTTGTTGTGGATATTCTGCTCACCGATTTCAGACAATGATTGGCCTGTGTCTACATGGCAAAATCGGTAAAGGATTTACCGGAAGAAACAAAAAAAATGATCGAGATACGGGAGTGGGATATGCGCACTGTTGAGGGAAATCGGCGGTTCCTTGAACTTAAAGCAAAATCGCTGCCCACAATAGCCCTTGACGGAGATTTGATATATGAATCGCTGATTCCGGGACAGGAAGAATTGACCGGTGAGATTAAACGGCGCTGGCACATGAAGGAACACAAGTGAAGAGGTGATTGTATGGAAAAAACCAGAAATATAAAAGTTGACAGCCCGGTAAAATTAATTTTCGTAGGCGGCTTCCTCGGTTCAGGCAAGACTACGGCCCTGGCCGGAATAGCCAAGCGCCTGCTTGGTCTCGGCAAAAAGGTTGGTATTGTTACCAATGACCAAAGCGATAATTTGGCAGATACCGTTATTGTCAGGGAGATGCTGGGTGAACTCGGAGTCCCGATAGAAGAGGTCGTAGCCGGATGTTTCTGCTGCAAGTTCGAAGAATTGATCGACAATATCGAAAAAATCCTGGTCCATAAACCGGATATATTACTGGGAGAGCCCGTTGGCAGCTGTACCGATTTTGTGGCAGCTGTGGCAAATCCGATAAAAATTCATTATCACGAAGCCTTCCGGTTTGCCCCGTTTTCAACCATGGTAGACCCGGACAGGGTGCGTGAACTGCTGCTGGCTGAATCCGAAAGTAACTTTCCGGAAGAAGTCGCTTATCTCTTCGGGAAACAGTTGGAAGAGGCAGATCTTCTGTTGTTGAACAAGATTGATCTTATACCAGAAGCAGAAGCACAAAGACTGGTTTCTGTTTTAAGCGGAAGATACCCTGAAAAGGAGATCCTCACAATTTCCGCCAGGGAAGGGACCGGGATTAATAAATGGCTGGAAATCCTGCTTTCCGGTCGACCAGGTGCTAATACCGTGCTGAGCCAGATAGATTATGACCGTTATGCCAGGGCTGAGGCGGTCCTTGGCTGGTTAAATGCTGCCGTCAGGATTTCTTCTGAAGAGTTGTTTGCCGCCGAAGAATTCGTCAGGGCTCTTTTTACGGATCTCCGTGAATCCTTCAAACGTGAAAATGGGGAAATAGGCCATTTGAAGTCAGTTTTCACCAGTGGCGGAAAATCACTGTGGGTCAATCTCACGAACCTATCATCAGACCCTGTGGTAAGCGGCGGCCCGTTGGCGATGCTCTCCAAGGGGTCCCTGATACTCAATGCAAGGGTGCAGCTTTCTCCTGAACTTCTTGAAAAAATCGTCCGGGACATTCTTGCCGCAGTTGCTGAAAAGTATGGAGTAAAGCAGGAAATTGATGACCTGCAATGTTTCAGCCCTGCATATCCCAATCCACCTCATATGGTGCGTGAATCAGTGGACTCTGAGGGGAAAAGCGTAGGAGAAGCGTCATGATGCATATTGAAGTTATCGGTCTCGAACCGCCCTGTAAAAAATGCAATGAACTCCTTGAAAATGCCCGGGAAGCGGTTGCCGAACTGGGTATTGAAGCAGAAGTTGTAAAAAAATGGACGCTTTCAGAGGAGATGAGGGAAAAATACGGGCTGCTGCTGAGCCCGGCTCTTGCAATTGAAGGAATAGTTGTGGCGCAGGGAAAAGTATATAAAAAAGAAAGAATTATCGGACTCCTGCAGGGCTGATACCTGCCTGCTCCAACAATAACCGGCTCATGTGTTGACCTCATTCAGTAAGACCTGAGGTTCAGTTTTCATTTTGTAATATGAAAGAAGCATACCGCATCGGCCCGTTCTTTGTTCCAGAAGTGAATCTTATGTAATGATCTGTTCAATTTCAATGATTCCAGAGGCAACATCTTTTTTCCCGTCTGAAAGTATCGAATTGTTATGGCAATTATTCCCCGAGATGAATAGATTTAAGTTTTCGACGCAGGGATAAGAAGAAAATTCGATAACAGGATAACCGGGTACAGATGAAAGGATACATACATATATATACGGGCAACGGAAAGGGTAAAACTACCGCCGCTCTTGGTTTGGCAATAAGGGCTGCTGGTGCCGGCCTTCAGGTTTTTCTGGCCCAGTTCATCAAGGGGAAACAATACAGCGAATTAAAGGCTTTGAGCAGGTTGTCAGACCTTATAACGGTGGAACAGTTCGGTCTTCCCCGTTTTATAAACGGCAAACCCTCAGTTCCCGATTTTGAAGCTGCACGCTATGGACTTGAAAGAGTCAAGTCATCCATGCTCTCCGGGCGTTTTGATATGATAATTATTGATGAGGGAAATGTGGCGGTAACTTACGGGCTTCTTTCCAAGCAGGACCTTCTTGATCTTATTGAAATGAAACCCGAAGGGCTTGAGCTGGTTATCACTGGCCGTGATGCACTGCCGGAGATTATTGACAAAGCGGACCTTGTAACCGAGATGAAAGCGGTTAAGCACTATTTCAACAAGGGGGTCAATGCAAGGCTTGGAATTGAAAAGTAAAGTATAATATGTATGATCCGTCTCATGCAACATCCCTAACCAGGTTGTCAAAATGACCATCAACTGGCCTGAAAAATTTGCCCGCAAGGGGCATGAAATATTTCTGTCCGGACTGCCGATTGCTCTTCATTGTCATCATTACAATATGAACCTGCAGAAAACGTTGGAGTCTTCTCTCGGCAACGAAGGCTCTTTGCTTATTTACCAGGCGGCAGAGGAGTCAAGCTACGATGGTCTCACTTCGTTTCTGGAGCATTTTCCCAAAATTAATACAGTCAAGTCTAAACTGGAACTTGCCTCAACAAGCTATCAATACTGTGGGCTCGGAATAATCAATTTTTCTCAAATCGGGCCCGAAGGAGGCAGAATAGCAAGCCCACACAGCCACCATGTGACCGGCTGGCTGG
>JAFDCT010000329.1 GCA_019312695.1 Deltaproteobacteria bacterium
AGGCGATATATAAGCCCCATGACATGGCATTCCCCATGAAATATGCCATTGACATGGATGCCTGCACCAAGTGCGGCAAATGCGTTGAAGCCTGCAATTATGAAGCCATTGACCTTGATATGGAAGCTAAGAGCTTTACCCTTGATGTGGCCTCCATTGTCTGGGCTACCGGCTGGTATCCATACGACGCGTCAAAAATGGACAACCTCAAGTTCGGCCAATCCAACGCTATCATAACAAATATGATGATGGAAAGGCTTTCGGCGCCCAACGGGCCGACCGAGGGAAAGATCCTGCGTCCGGGTGATAACAAGGAACCGGAGAGTTTTGCTTTTGTCCAGTGTGCAGGTTCCCGTGATGAGAATCATCTCGAATACTGTTCCTATATCTGCTGCATGGCAAGCCTGAAGCAGATTACCTATATCAGGGAGCGATATCCTGAAGCTACAGTATCAGTATATTACATTGATCTGCGGACTCCGGGGAAATATGAGAAGTTCCGTGAAAAACTGATGGCTGATGAAAAAATTTCCTTCATTAAGGGCAAGGTCGCTGACATTATTCCTGAGGCGGACGGTGGAGTGACCGTGGTTGCTGAAAATGCGCTTACCGGCGAAAAGGTACAGGAAAAAGTTGATCTGGCTATCCTGGCAACGGGTATGGCCCCTGCCATCCAGGCAGAGGGTACGGCCCTTGGCCTGCAAATGGACAGCAACGGTTTTCTGCTCGGCGATGCCGATGCCGGAATAATTGCCGCCGGCTGCGCCAAGAAGGCTGCCGACGTTGTTACCAGTAACCAGAGCGCGACTGCTGCAGCTCTTAAAGCCATTCAAGTGTTGAGGAGGTAGTTCAATGGATAAAAAATTCTGTGCATATTTATGCACTGGTTGCGGCATTGGAGATGCCATCGATATAGAGGCCCTTTGCGGGGTTGTCAGCAGTGAAATGGGTATGGAGTGCAAGACACACCAGGCCCTGTGCAGCACTGACGGTCGTGCCCTGATTGAAGGAGATATTAATGAAAACGGCGTTAACACGGTTGTTATCGGCGCCTGTTCACCCAGAGTGATGCAGGACGAGTTCAATTTCGGTGATGACAAGATCACTATCCGGGCCAATCTCCGTGAACAGGTAGCCTGGTCAAACCCTCCGGAGGCCGACAAGGAATATGTCCAGGAGCAGGCATCCGACTATATGCGCATGGCCTGCACCCGGGCAAAGAAATCTGACCTTCCCGATCCCTTTAAGCTGGAAATAGTTAACAAGAGAATCCTGGTTATGGGCGGTGGCGTTGCCGGCCTTACTGCAGCCAAAGAGGCTGCTGCAGCCGGCTATGCGGTAACCCTGGTTGAAAAAAGTGATATTCTCGGCGGCAAGGCGGTCAACTGGCGGCACTCATTTCCAACCAAGGCCCCCTGGGCTGATATGGAAACTCCGATCGTCAACAGTCTGATCCAGGCGGTCCAGGATTCAGAAAAGATTACGGTTAAAACCAATACCGAGGTGGCACGGACTTCCGGTGCACCCGGCAATTATACCGTGACGTTTAAACAAACCGGCACCAAGGGTGAATGGGATGCTCCTGCACGAGTCACGGTCGATGAACAGGACAAGATTGCTAAAGGACAAATGGAAGATCCGAATACCGGACTGCAGAACTACATGAAAGAAAATCCCGACGGTGAAAAGTTTGGTGCTGTTGTTATGGCCACAGGCTGGACGCCGGCAGATGTTTCCGAGTATGAACATCTGGGTGCCGGAAAATTCCAAAATGTGTTGACCAATGCCGAATTTGAGGCGCTTGCTGGCAAGGGGAAAATAGTACGGCCTTCAGACGGCAAACCGGTCGAAAGTGTTGCTTTTGTCCGGAGCCCTGGCGGAGCCGAGCATGACAAGGACTTCCCTTACTGCAACTCTGTAACCAGCCTGGTGGCTTTAAAACAGGCCAAGTATGTCCGGGAGGACAACCCCAACGGCAAGGCCTATATCCTCTACCAGCATATGCGCACACCAGGCAACATGGAACTTTTCTATAAGGCGGCCCAGAACGATGACGGTATCTTCCTGACCAAGGCCAATGTCATGAAGGTTGAAGAGGCAGCCGACGGCTCGCTGAGCCTTGAAGCAGAAGATACGCTTCTCAATGAGAATCTCAGCTTGAATGTTGACATGGTCGTTCTTGCTGCCGGTATGGTACCGACCACCAAGGACGCCAATGTTGTCAACCTGGCTTACCGCCAGGGACCGGCATTTCTCGATCTCGATCTTTTCGACGGCTATGCTGATTCCCATTTTATCTGCTTTCCCTACGAGACGAGGCGTACAGGTGTTTATACCTGCGGCGGTGTCCGTAAGGCAACCACCATTGATGAAACGGTAGATGATGCCACCGGTGCTGCTTTAAAGGCAATCCAGTGTCTTGAATCAACAGACCGTGGAGTCTCCGTGCATCCGCGTTCGGGCGACAAGACCTATCATGAATTCTTCATGCAGCGCTGTACCCAG
>JAFDCT010000330.1 GCA_019312695.1 Deltaproteobacteria bacterium
ACGCTGGTCCTTGTCAATCACATATATGTCTTTTACCTTGGGCAGAACTTCCTGCAGCGTTTCCAGGTACATCCGCTGCCGGGTGACATCCTTGGCAGCCTGGTATTCTTTCATGATGGCTAGAAATCGGACTGTCTCGCCCTTACTGTCGTTAATGCGCTGCGCTGCATAGCCGTTGGCTTCCTCGACAATCCTTTTGGCATCGCCACTGGCCTTGGGGATTACCTTGTTGTAAGCTTCCTCTGCCTCATTGACCAGCCGTTTCATGTCCTGGTCCGCTTCGTTGACCTCATTGAAGGTGGGTTTGACAGTTTCAGGCGGGTTAACATCCTGCAGCTGCACTGTAACGATATTTACTCCAGAATCGTAGGTATCAAGTACGGCTTGCAGTTCTTTCGCTGTCTCCCCAGCAAGAATTTCACGGTTACTGAGAACATAATCAAAATCCATGTTACCCACTATTCTGCGGATAGCGGTTTCGGATACATCCCGCAATGATTGTCTGACATCCTGGACCTTAAACAGAAAAGCAAAGGGATCGCGTACCTTATACTGCACGATCCATTCGACATCGATGACATTTTTATCGGCAGTCAGCATAAGTGATTCAGAATCATAGCCTTCTTTTGAGTATACGGTCTGACGGCCCGGGACCTTGGTGCGGAAGCCGAACTCCTCTTTTCTTACCGTTTCAATGTCCACCTTGGTGACCGAATCAACAAGCGGGATCTTGAAATTAAGTCCCGGAGGGGCTGTCTTGCTGTATTTGCCGAAGCGCAGGACCACGCCGCGCTCACCGGGCTTGATGGTATAAAACGATGAGTAGACCACCTGGACCAGGATCACGATGAGGATGATTATGAAAAGTTTGCCTATGCCGCCAAACAGTCTTGCCGGTGGACCACCGGAAGGAGCTTGACCTCCTTCTTCTCCCGGAGGAGCACCGTTGCCGCCGCCCCCGAAGGCTTGTTTGAGTTTTTTCAGAAGTTCCGCTATAAACTCTTCAGGCGATGGAGTCCTGCCGCCTTTGCCCCAGGGGGATTGTTCGTTTTGCCAAGCCATAATATTTCCTCTCTTGCTCTATTGTGATTATTCCGTAAAAGCAATATGTTTGCCTTTGACGAAAAGTCTTAGGCTATTAATAGTTATTTGAATAATTCAGAATAATTATATTTACAATTGTCACAGATTGGATTGGTGATTTCAAGTATTATTTTGTTTTACTTTGGGGTCAATACACTTTCTTTCTTAAGGGAAAATAGTGAAGCTGTTTATAATGATTCGCTAAATTCTTCTCTGAAGGACACAAGAAGCTATGCTTCAGCATCCCTTTTGAAAGTGTTTTCAATAACTGTGTAGACTAAGTCTGTCATCAGGCTTTTCGAGACGTACTGTAATCACAGAACCATCCTCTAAAAATAATCAGTTACGTTTAGCATGTTTCACTTTGGAGTGTCACTATAAGCAGATATTCAACCCATGGCAAACCACCAGCTTAAACCCACGATTGTCAGGCTGCTAATAAAAAGGCTGGCCTGCAGGGAACTTTTTTTAATCAGTATCTGCTGGGAGGGCAAGAAGACCAGCAGGCCGCCAAGGACAGCACCGGCAAGGAGTCCGAAGAAATGGGCTCCGAGATCTGTCCTGGGACCACCGGCCCCGAGAAAGGCCAGTAAACCTGCCCCTGCGGCCAGGGGTAGGAGTATTTCTTTTAGTGCTGCAGTCCTTTTGCTGGCGGCCTGGTAACCGGAGAGGATGCCGATCGTCCCGAAAACAGCTGTTGAAAAGCCAACCGAATTATGGGATGTACCGTGCAGCAGAATGTTCATGAGATTACCCAGCGTGCCGGAAGCCAGGATCAGGAACCAGCCCAGGCCGTTACCAAGCAGCCGGCAGAGAAAATGGACCAGAATACCGCCAATGAGAATATTGCCTACCAGGTGGACAACATCGGCATGCAGGGTCAGAGCTGTTACCAGCCTGAACCATTGCCCGTTTTCAAGGATCTGCCTGCCCGAGACTGACCCGACGGAAAACCAGACACTGTTTTCGGACCAGGGGCCGGTAATGATATAAAAAATGACCAGAGCTCCCATCATCAGAATCGTTGGAGGCTGGTATTTTGTAAGAACAGGAAGGGTGGGCTTATCCTGAGGCCGGTCAGGGGGCCAGTCGCTGTTTTCCGCCATGAATGCGGCTATTTCTTGCAGGGCCCTTTGTTCATGCAGCGGCGAAACCTTGATGACCCAGCTGCGCCTTTCAAACTCGACGACGCTTGGAATATTTGCCGCCCGCAGTACCAGGGACCACTGTTCTGCCTGATGTCTGCTGGCCGGCAGGCCGATTGTTGAGGTCATACGCAGCTCAGTCATAGGAATTAAGCCAATATCTTCCCCGCTATGATGCAGGAAAGCTGGTTGGACAGGTTTGTAATTTGTGAAAACATCTCAATAGACAGGTAAACATGGAGATTGCCCTTGTCAAAAATAAATTCTCGAGTCGGCGGGACGTATTTTATTGCGGAATGAAATAGATTTCATGAAAGAGCCGAATAATTTTCATGAAATCGATTGGAGTATTGGTTAGTATAGGGTTTTAATTTGGATTTATTACTAACCCACACAAAAAAAAAGACATGAGCCGACTGATTACTTTCCCTATTGTATTGATCTCTCTTCTGGTGTCTTCATTTGCTTTCAGCCAGGGAATTGAAGAGTATACCAAGGCAATTGAACAAAGCCCTGAGAGTATGAAATACAAGTTTTATTACCTGAGAGGTTTAGCTTACAGGGCTCAAAGGGATATTGACGCGGCCATCAAAGACTTCAGCACATCCATCAAGATGCGGCCGACTCAGGATGCTTATCTGCGGCGCGGTGAAATGTATTTTGAAAAGGGGGCCTATAATATATCCGAGCATGATTTTACCGAGGCAATTGAGATCAATCCGTCTGTGGAGGCCTTTAAACTGAGAGGGTTGACCTACCTGGTGCTGGGCAACCTGGATATGGCCGTTTTTGACGGTACTGAAATTATCAACAAGGAGCCCAATCACTCCGAATCCTACAATATTCGCATGGAGGCCTATGCCCAGATCGGGGAGTTTCAGCTTGCCAGGGAGGATGCCCGCAGGGCCCTGTCTTTGGACAGAAGGAACAAGGTCGCATCTGAACTGCTCGTAAATTATCCTGAAAAGATTGAGCTGTCCGGTGGCGTGAGCCGTTATCGACCCAAGGGCGATATAAACAAATACCGGATCTGGGCTAATAACAAGGGCTTTGCCTTTACCCTGAAACCTGAATAGGGCAAGGCCATGGGTGTCCAGGGTACTGGAAAAGCTGTATCCCGCAAAATTTATTTTCAGATTCCATTTATTTTTACCTATCTCATTATAGGAGCCGTAATTCTGCTCCAATAATTTCCAGAATTAATTCCAGAAAAATAATGCACATCAGCACTATTTTAGTTAAAATGAAATAATAATCTTCTATCAATCATAATATAAGCTACATAGAATCTATCTTTCATCTGCAGAAAAGGAGGTTGCTATGAGGTCCCTGGTGTTTAGTTTATTGGCAGCGGTAGGTTTGACATTCATTCTTTCTGTTCAGCCGGCCTTTGGAGACTATGCGGGTTCCGTTAAAACCGATGACGTCAAGGGGGTGTTCAAGGCCCCCGGCTATCCGCCCTACGCGGGGCGCAATTTCCCAACACATGTTTACTGGGGGGATA
>JAFDCT010000331.1 GCA_019312695.1 Deltaproteobacteria bacterium
ACCGAGGCTGTTATCCGGCTTCTGCCACTCAAGACGATGGATGGTAAGTTCTTTTCGATGTTTAAGAATTTTTTCAGCATCGGCCAGTAATGCCTGACTTAATTTGCTGGATAAGGTTGGCAGAGAAACACCTATAGCTATCTCCGGCAGGAAGGAACGGGCCCAGTCAAGGGCCATGTCATTCATATCGGCAATGCGAAGATGCGTGTCCAGTGTGATAATTATCTCTCTTACAGAACGCAGGATTGTCTCCTGCAGGTAACGATTTTTTTCCTGCTCTGCCTCAAATCGGCTTTTTTCTTTCTGTAGTTCCTGTTTTTCTAAGGCCAGGGCAACGATTTTTAACAGTTCGTCTTTTTTGACCGGCTTGGGCACATAATCAAAAGCACCCAACCGGACTGCCTCAGCAGCTGTCTCAATGTTAGGATATCCTGTTATCATGACTACAGGGCAGGTTTTGCCCAAGTCCTTAACCTGTCGGAGCAGGTCAATTCCTGAAGCCCCCTGGAGAACAATATCGCTTATTATTAGATCAAAGTTTTCCTGCTCAATAGCTGCAATAGCTTCGTCATAACTTGAGACCCCGCTAACAGATTCATAACCTGCTCTTTTAAGGAGCATTTCAAAGGTAAGTCGTAAACTTTCCTCATCATCTACAATGAGTATCCGGTCAGTTTGTTCATTTGGGGTATCCATCAAATTCTCCCATAGAAAAGTAAAAACGATTGTATACAATTACATTAGATAAATATAACAAACAGATTTGGATAAAAAAAACAGCCTGAAATTACAGCTATATCCACTACTGTATCCGGTAAAAAAATGCATCGTAAAGTTATAATAAATTTACGCCAATCACGAAAATTAATGAATGGTAATTAGTTTTTTGTTAAGAGGCAATTCTAAAAGGTAAAAATTTCTTCAAGTTATCACTCGATCTAAAATGAAATATTTGTTATTAAACAGCCCGGGTGATTACTGCTATTACTTCAACACTGCTCCGGGTGTTATTTGGTTAAACGAAAAAATAAAATATATTATTCTGCCTTATAGAGAGTATTTTTGAGGTATGGTCAAGACTTTTGCAGCATTTATTCATTCTGGCAAATAATAAAATGAAACGCAGAAGCAATTACCCGAACAGAAAACCCTTCCAGTCCAGGCAGATATCCTGCAAAGAACGGAGGCGTTTTTTGTATCTTGGCTTTAAGGTCACCGGTGTCTTGGCAGGCGGAGCATTTCTTTCCCTGATCCCTTTACGCAAGGTTAAAAGTGAACTGCTTGGCGCCAGTGTTGTAAGCACCTATTCCTACCAGCCGCACTATGCAATGATTATTTATAAGGATAGATGTATTGATTGTGAACGTTGTATTGAAGCATGCGCTCAGACAAATGATGTTCCTTCCTATGGTTTCAGGAATACAATCCTGCATCGTAAAAAAACAAACATTGCCGCCAGCAAATTTATCCGGGAGTTTCTTCCTGCTCTTTGCAATCAGTGCAACAGGCCGCCATGCGTACGTGTCTGTCCAACCAAGGCAACGTATAAGGACAAAATAAATGGCATTGTCATGATGAATGAAACATTGTGCATCGGCTGTAAAGCCTGCATGACAGCCTGTCCCTATAATGCCCGTTATTATCACCGGGAAAAAGAATCTGTGGATAAATGTGATTTTTGTTATCGCAAACGCTTGCAAAACGGCGAAACAAACACAGCCTGTGTTGAAGCCTGCCCGGCAGGGGCGTTAGTTTTCGGTGATCTGTCCGATCAAAACAGTGAATTTTATAAAACACTTCATAAGCCTGATCAGAACATACTTGTGTTGCGACCGGAATCAGGTTCCAAGCCCAATGTCTTTTACCTGCAGGTTTAGTTAAGAGGGGCCTCTGAAACATGCAAATGAAAAGGCTAAGCAAAATATTCCTGGTTTTTTACCTGCTTGTAATCATTCCAAACATCACAACTGAAGTCAGGGCACAGGAATATGGCGGCGGCCCCATTGTTTTTATACAGCCGGTGCGGGCCGTAATTTTTGAACATAGATTCCATCTGGGCAAGAAAATTGACTGTCAGAGCTGTCATCCTGATTTATTTGCCCAAAAAACAGGAGAGGTCGAAAAAAGGGATGATTTTACCATGGCCTCATTCAGGCAGGGAAGATACTGCGGGAAATGCCACGATGGCAAGGCCGCTTTCTCGGTTGATAGCAGATGCAACTGGTGTCATATAGGTGTTCAGGGACATAAACACCTGGAGGAATATGAGCTGGGAAATAAAAAGCAGTAAAAAAATATCGGGGAAAATATGGCTGCCAATATTGAGGATTTTGAAGAAGGAAGACTGGCCAGCACCTCTGTTAAATGGATAACGCATCTCTTGTCGCTGTTTGTTATTGCCGGGTTGACAGCCGGAGTTTATGCGACCATGGCCGGGCACCATATTGCCTATGGCATTTCCAGGGAAATACCATGGGGGATCCTGACCTCATCATTTGCTTTTTTCGCTATCTCCTCAACGGGATTATGTCTTATCGCCGCCATAAGTCATGCCTATGGCGTAACTCCTCTCAGACCACTAGGTACAAGGGCTGTCTATCTTGCCATAGTTACAACGGTAACAGCTTTCATGCTTCTGGTCTTCAGCGTTGAAAGTCCCTGGCTGTTTATATACTACAA
>JAFDCT010000332.1 GCA_019312695.1 Deltaproteobacteria bacterium
ATGATGGTGTCGGGTCACAAGACACGGTCAGTGTTTGACAGATATAATATTGTCAATGACGAAGACCTGAAGCTAGCAGCAGAGAGGCATTCAGCCTACCTCCGGGCACAAAATGGGCACAATTTGGGCACAATCCGGAAAATCGGCGTTGATGAGCAGAAAATGGGTAGCCATAAATACCCGAAAAAATTGAAGAAAAATGTGCGCGCCTGTAGCTCAGCTGGATAGAGCAACGGACTTCTAATCCGTAGGTCACAGGTTCGAATCCTGTCAGGCGTGCCACCTCTCACCCAAAATATTTTCTCCTGATTGATTTGACTTAACCCTGTCAAGGGGTGCGACAATTTACCGCATTTGCAAACTTTCTACATTGTGATATCTCATAGGCAGTAATCAGCAAAAAATATTTCTCCCCGGTTATATTTTTGCGATGCAGATGTTGCCCCCTCTGCTCCCATGCAAGCCATGAAGAGCAGAGGGGCCCCTCAAATCCGTCCGGAATTGCATACAATACAGCAAAACTATAAGCTATCCCGATCCTGCCAACCGGCATCCAGCACTAGGCTCAGCTTTCATGAACTCTGTACAGGAAGATACTTTCAGGCATTTTCTTTAAAAGGGCGCTTTCCCCTGCTAACAGAAAAGCATTGGTGGAGTTCTGGGGCAGTGAAGAAATTGTTGAGCAGCCTGAGATAATTGTGGGCCTTGGGTCGGTCGGTATCAGCAGGATTAGCAGGATCGGTAAAAAATTCCTCTGGCAGATTGTCCAAGCATTCGATTCGTTAGGTTATATCGAATCGCCTGATGTATGGTTGCATAAAAAGGAAATAATTAGCAGGAATCCTTTTTCCGGACCTTGTTTAACCGGGATTACTTGGCATTTTCCATAACAAAGGCGGCTGCAATCCGCAGCCGCCTTTGTCGTGTATCTTTGAAAAATATTTCTTTTCAGAGTTACTGCCTCAGCTATTATGCTCCCTTGGCGGTCGGCACATTGTCACCATGGCATTCACTACAGTTGCCCTGCGAGGTGATCTGGTTGTCCAAGGCATTGGCCAGAGGCTCATTACGGGGTTTATAGGTGCCATCAGCCCACTCGTTCAGAAGTTTGGCAGTATACATTGCAATGTCGGCAGACAAACGGGCGCAGCGTTCTTTCCGTTCAATGCCGAAGAATTTAACATCCTCCTTGTCCATCCATTTACCGACGGAAATATGGCATATGGGGGTATCGCTTATGCTCTGATTTTTAATCTCGTACTTTGCTTGTCCTGCTGCCGGCTTATATTGCGGCAGATTCTCGCTGGCATAGAATGCGATAACATCGTTGATGATCGCCTCACCAACAGCAACCGGAGCCCGCCCGCCGGACGTGGTGACCTTCTTGCTGTCACCAGCGGTGATCAGGCCAACGGCTGTACCAGCTCCGATCAGGGTGCCGCAGGCGGTGCCCCAGCCCATTAAACCGCCGTGGGCCCAGAAAACTGAGTTCAGCGGAAAGGAGGCATAAGGCTCACCGACACTTGCTGCCAGCGGCTTAAACAGACCGGTAAGTACTGTTTCCGCACAGAACTTGGTGAAGTAGGTTTCATGGGCGATCCTGCCTACTTCGTTGACATCTAACTTCTTATAAGGATAGGCTGCGTCGCCACTTGCTTTGGCTTTAGAAACTAAACCGGTAATACCGGTTGACATAACGGCTGCACCGGCAGCAATTGTTCCTGCTCCAATCAATACTTCTCTTCTTGAAACTTCTTTTTTATCATCTTTCATCGTTGTCATTTACCTCGCTGTCTTTGACTCATTAATTAATCTACCCTTTTGAAGTAGAACCTCCCTTTCCTCCTGAAACCTGGAACTTAACCGGAGTCAAAAAGGACCCAATTGTATGTCCTCAAAAATATAAAGGAACATTTTTGGGACATAAATTAAAAGCAAGCCACATTGTGGCATCACATGGCTAACACAATGCTGAAAACTAAACAACGTGGCAAATTGTCGCATTTTTGCTGTAGAAATGACTAAATCTTGCCGAAAAAATCAGAAAAAAGCAGTAAATACTCGCAATTATTGAAATTTTTATTATATATAATAAAGAATATTACAAATTGTAATATGTGATAATTTTGAACATTTAAATATAATTTATTATATAGCTACTGTCTTGGGTTGAAATGAAATGATTGCCCTGGTTTTTGTATTCCACATGTTGACCTGTCAATGATTTCTTTTATCACAAAAAGCTAATCAGATTAAATATATTGACATAAAAAAATATCGAATCTAAAATTGCACATTCTTAAAATAATAACGCCTCCGGCGATAACTTTTTTCTGCAGATGAAGCAAAGGGAGGATAGCCTCATGACCGTAAAAGAAATCAAGATGATTGCAAAGAAAATGGGGATCCAGGCCGGCAAAATGAAAAAAGCCGAGTTGATCAGGTCGATACAGACAACAGAGGGCAACACCCCCTGTTTTCAGACCGGCGTCACCTCATGCAATCAGGAAAACTGCTGCTGGCGATCAGACTGTATATAGTACAACGCCTCCTTCAGAGTAGGGCCGTATAAGTCCTTTGCCGTTCCGGAAGGGACTGCTGGATTTTATTGTTCAGCAAGAGGCACAGACATTCAGTCAAATAACTGTTTGCCGGGTTAAACATGCCTGGGTAACGATATTTTTTTCCTGCAAATAGCTCAGCACACCTCTCGATTCACGTCCCATCTGTCACGTAACATTCAGCTTTCTATTTTTCCCCTAAATGTTCAATTGCTACTGGTGCAATAATACATTAGTATCAAAATATTCAGCCTGAATTTGCACAAAAACAACATAGTAATAAGGAGAACCGGTATGAGACGTTTTGGATTCACAACCATGGTTGTGGTTGCTACAATTTGCTTCTTTCTGACGTCCTGCAGTGAACAGAAACAGACAGCGGAAAAAACTCCACAGCCAAAAGACAAGGTAGAAAGCCTGGCAACCACTCCGGAAGACATAAAAAAAGAAGCCGCAGATCTGGCCCGGGCAACAATGGCCTATACCGAGGAACAAAAAGAGCTCTATCAGAAAAAAATCGAGGAAAAGATCGATCAATACGGTCAACAACTCATGGCGCTTCAAGAAAAAATGGTCATGTTAAATGAACAGGCCAAGGCCGGCCTGGTTGCCGAGATGGAAAATCTCAACAGAAAAAAACAGGAAGTAGCTGAAAAAGCTCGTGAAATTCAGTCTGCAAGCGGTGAGGCGTATGAGGATCTCAGGGAAGGTCTCGAAAGTTCACTTGAAGAAATGGACAAGGCCTTTGACCAGGCCATGGACCGCTTTGCGAAATAGCTCCGCCGTGAAAATTTTCGTTACAAATTACTCTGTCATGCCCCTAGGCACTTAGTCCCCAAAAAAATTTACTTTTTTTTATGGCCGGTTCATCCAGAAAAGTCATATATGCTGCCCTGCTGGGCAACAGCCTGATTGCGGTGACCAAGTTTGCTGCAGCAGCAATTTCCGGCAGTTCTGCCATGTTTTCCGAAGGCATCCACTCGCTGGTTGATACCGGCAACCAGGTCCTGCTCCTGCATGGCTTGCGCAAGGCCCGCAAACCTCCATGCGAGCGTTTTCCCTTCGGCCATGGCAAGGAGATATATTTCTGGAGCTTTGCAGTTGCCATCCTCATCTTTGCCGTGGGCTCCGGCGTATCGCTTTACGAAGGGATCATCCATACCATTCATCCCAAACCCATAGCCAATCCTATGGTAAATTATATCGTGCTGGGCCTGGCCCTCCTTTTCGAGGGTGTAGCCTGGTATTTTGCCCTCACCGAATTTACCAAGGCCAAGGGCAAGTGGGGGTACCTTGAAGCAGTAAAGCGGGGTAAGGACCCGACCATGTTCGTAGTCCTCTTCGAGGATTCAGCCGCCATGCTCGGCATCCTGGTCGCCTTTGCCGGCGTCCTCCTTGTTGACCTTACCGGTGTTCTCATCTTTGACGGTGTTGCCTCGATCATCATCGGCCTTATCCTGGGTGGCACTGCCGTCTGGCTTGCTTATGAAACCAAGGGGCTGCTCATCGGTGAAAGCGCAAACAAGCAGGTTACTGACGGAATTCGCGGGATCATTCTGCAATTTGATGGTATTGATCATATCAATGAAGTGCTGACCATGCATATGGGACCGGATTTTGTCCTGGTCAATATCAGTATCGACTTCCATGACGACATTGGGGCCGGTGATCTGGAGGATATGATTGCCAGGATGGACACGGAGATCAAACAGCGTTTTTCAACAGTAAAACGCGTTTTTGTGGAGGCTGAATCAAGACGGTTATTGCCCCAGCAGCCACCACTGGAAATAACCTGTTAATCAGTAACTTTAAAAAATCGTAGGGAACCATCATGAATGAAAGAATTGAACCGGAAGAAGGAAAATGGTACTACCGCTTTGATGAGGGCAAGAACTTCAAAATCACGGGTGTAGACGAAGTCAGATGCGTGGTGCAGATTCAATACCTGGGGGGCGACACTTCAGAAGTGCCTCTTGAAACCTGGTATAAACTGGAGCTGCAGAAATCAGAGTAAATAAAAAATAGAGCGCAGGAGAGTGGGGGGTCAGGTGAAAAACCTTTATCCCGGATCTTGCACCGCAGCCCATGTTTTTTGCTCTTATGATACTGCATTCTACATTTTAAATTTTACCTTTAAAGAGGGACCGATGCTTAAAACAAACATTACAAAACACGTGCCCCTGCCAAAGGAAACCCCGGCATTTTTCTGCGGTAACTGCGGCGTTGTATCACTGTATGCCGCCAACATCTGCAACCCGCAGGGCAAGCTGAAAAAGATCGACTGGTGCGGCTCCAAGGATATGTTCGAGGCCAAACTCTGCAAGAACAGGGTCAACAACGACCGCTTCCGCTGCACCACCTGTGGTAAAGCAGCAATCAACCCCGCCCTGCTCTGCGAACCGGGAAAAATGCCGATGCCTGATAAAGTGAAAAATGAAAAATGAAAATGGATA
>JAFDCT010000333.1 GCA_019312695.1 Deltaproteobacteria bacterium
GTTCAGCAGGTTTTGAGGTAGCAACCACTAAGTGGTCACCATTATCCGCCAGAGGTATTATCTGCATTTGTGAGACAAGATGGTAAGGCAATGAGGCCAGAGCGCCTGGCGTCGGTTCCATTTCTTCAATATTGACAAACTCCAGCTGGAACTTGATTGCCAGGGCTGACAGGAGCTGGTCCGCAGTAATATGGTTTCGTTCGATGAGCAGGGCACCGATTTTTTTGTTCTTGTCTCTGGACTGCTGGGCAATAGCATCTTCAAGCTGTTCCTGGGTAATAAGGTTTGAGGCTATGAGAATATCACCGACACGGGCCGATGGTGGAATTTTACCGGCTTTTTGCATCTGGCGGATAACTTTTTCAATCTTGTCCTGATCAAGGTTGTGTTTCCGGGCGATGGTCTCACCAATCCTGGTGTCCTTGATTTTTTTGTAATCACTGATGACTTCCTGCAGGGTTTCCCGTGATACCAGGCCAAGCTCTTCAAGAATTGTACCGAGAAAGTTAAGCTGACGGTTTGACTTTACACCAAGATGTATAAAAAAAACAGACTGGTATGGGTTGTCAAGGTCAAGATATGAACCCCAAAACCCCTTTTGGTATGGTTGGTCTTTGGCGACGCGAACAAGATGTTTGCTGCCGGTAAGAGTCGTGATTTCCATGAGATCATGGGGGCCTTGTAGAGTCTCCTGGTGGTATGGGTCATCTTTCTGCCGGATACAGCAGACATCAAAGAGAGGAAATGTCCTTTTTTTGCCGCTTCGGGCCAGTATTACCTGAATTTCATTTTTATCAGGCTGGAAAGGAGGAATGAGAGTTGCCAGTTCTTTATCGGTTAACAACTCAATAAGAACGTTCGGCTCATCGGAGTTATTCTGGAGTTTTCCTTTTGAGGAGTTTTTATTTTCTAAGGCTGCCATGCTGTTTACTCAATAATTGGAGGTGAATGGGTGAAAAAAACATATAAAATAAGATTTTTTACAATAGGTTCATTACCTATGGAATACAGTGCCAATTGTCAAGAAGAAACTGCACCCCAAATATGTGATAAACAAATTGACCGGACAGCAGCCCAAAAGGATTAAAGTTCTGAAGTAAATCCTGCTAATATGATTAACCGATAGTGGACTGGAACAAGCGTGGTGAGATCTGACCAAGTCAATTATTGCTGATATATTTCAAAAATTTCAAACAGACACCTCCAAGAAAAACAGAAGAATAATGATCATTATTCCGGTACTGCTGAGCCCCGGATTTTGGATCCAGTTGAAAGGAGGTGAAACCTTTAAAATAAGCTGATATTATTTTGGCGGAACTCCGGAAGAACCCGGTGTTACCCTTGATAATGATTCTGCCCTGGAAGAACAATTCTACGCGGCTTCAGCAAATGAGGTGCGACTTTTTTATCAGGAGCCGGCCCAGGTTGCGAGCCTACAGAATAATTAAAGAAGAGACGAGGGTAATTTACGAACTGATAGACCATGATCCTGAAAATATCAAAGCCCGCAAAAAACAGGATGATCTGGGGGATGAAGAGTTTGTATTTGATAACTGGGACCCCGACTACTAAATATTTTAAGCATTCATCAATACTTTTCTGTTGAAAGCCTCTTGTTCTATTTGTTGTGTCGCGCTATCTTCTATGCTGCAAGAGTAAATACCTGCTCAAAGTGAAAAAGCCATTCTATAACCATATGATTTTTCAATATTTTCTCTGTCTGCTCTTGGGCGGCGGAAACAGATGAGGATCGTAATGTACATCATACATTTGTACCGGAAAGTTACCCAGACAATGGAGTTCTGTTTTAATGTTGAATCAATTGAGGAACTGACTCCCGAGGAGACCGAGAAATTGCGGTATCTTCTTGCAGATGGGTTTATTAAGGAAAGCGTCAGGGCCCGATCATACTTTCCCGGTCTTGAAAAGGATATTTTGGAACTTGGGCCGCGCCTGAATTTTGCAACGGCCTGGTCTTCCAATATGGTTTCGATATGTCATGCCACAGGCCTGGACAAAATATCCCGCATAGAGCGCTCGCGTAGATATCTTGTTGATGATGTTATTGACCGGAAACAGTTTATTGGAGACCGCCATGACCGCATGACCGAATGTCTTTATCCGGAACCGCTGTCAACATTTGAAACAGGCATTGCCCCTGAAAGTGCATACGAAGTTCCCTTGAAGGAAAAAGGGCCGGTGGCGCTTGAAGAGATCCCCGGTATTTCGATGGATGAATGGGACCGGAATTTTTATTATGACTACTTTGTGACAAAGCATGACCGCAACCCCACCATTGTTGAAATTATGGACTTGAATAATGCCAACAGTGAACATTCGCGCCATGGTTTTTTCAGGGGCAGACATGTTATTGATGACAAGGAAGAACCCGAAACACTTATGGAGATCGTCCGTTCAACACTGGAAGCCAATGCAACCAACAGTATCATAGCATTTAAGGACAACTCCAGTGGTATACGCGGACGGGATATTTTTACTATTCTGCCCGATGTTCCGGGCAGGCCTTCTTCGTTTACCAAGCGCAAAGCCCCCTATCACATAATTTTCACGGCGGAAACACATAACTTCCCAACAGGTGTAGCCCCATTTCCCGGTGCTGAAACAGGGACGGGCGGGAGGATAAGGGATATCCAGGGAACAGGAAGAGGCGGACTTGTTGTCGCGGGGACCGCAGCCTACTGTGTCGCTAATCTGCAAATCCCCGGCTATGATCTGGACTGGGAGCAAAAAGACTTTGTATATCCGTCTAACCTGGCCACTGCGCTGGAAATTGAGATTGAGGCCAGTAACGGCGCTTCAGATTATGGCAATAAATTTGGTGAACCGGTCATTCAGGGTTTTACCAGGTCATTTGATATGCGGCTTTCTAATGGTGAACGCTGGGGATATCTGAAACCGATTATGTTTACCGGCGGTATTGGTCAGATTGATGACCGGCATATAGAAAAGGCCGAGTCGGAAAAGGACATGCTTATTCTCCAGATCGGCGGGCCGGCCTACAGGGTAGGTTTCGGCGGTGGCGCCGCGTCCAGTATGCTGCAGGGAGATAACGTGGAGGACCTTGACTTTAATGCAGTGCAGCGCGGCGATGCGGAAATGGAGCAGAAAATGAACCGGGCCATCAGGGCCTGTGTCGAGATGGGAGAAAGTTCTCTCATTGACGTGATACATGACCAGGGAGCCGGGGGCCCTGGCAATGTGCTGAAAGAGCTGGTAGAAAAATCGGGTGGCAGAATTGATATCAGAAAGATCAAGGTGGGTGATCCCACTATGTCGGTCCTTGAAATCTATGTGGCCGAATATCAGGAGCGTAACGGTCTGCTGATAAGCCCTGAGAATATAGATGAATTTAAAGCGATTTGTGCAAGAGAAAAGATTAACTGTGAAGTTCTCGGCACAGTGACGGGTGATGGTCGCTTTGTAGTTGTTGACGGGCAGGATAAAACCACACCCGTAGATTTAGAACTGCATGAAGTTCTCGGCAACATCCCCCAGAAGACATTCTATGACAAGCGGCAGAAAGAAACGCTTGCACCCCTCGAACTGCCTCATGATCTGACAGTGCATAACGCCCTTAACAATGTTTTACGGCTGGTATCTGTTGGTTCCAAGCGCTTTCTGACCAATAAGGTGGACAGGTCCGTTACCGGGCTTATTGCCCAGCAGCAATGCTGTGGGCCTCTGCTGGCAACCGTTGCAGACGTTGCTGTCATTGCCCAGAGTCATTTTGGTTTGAGCGGCGCGGCGACAGCTATTGGCGAACAGCCCATTAAGATGCTTGTGGATCCGAAGGCTGGTGCGCGGATGGCGGTCGGTGAAGCGCTGACCAATCTGGTATGGGCCCAAATTGATACATTGGAAGGGGTAAAGTGCTCGGCAAACTGGATGTGGGCCCCCAAATTGACGGGAGAGGGAGCCGCGCTCTACGATGCAGCCTGCGCCATGCGCGACGCCATGATATCTCTGGGCATTGCAGTTGACGGCGGCAAGGACAGCCTGTCCATGGCTACCCGAGTCGGTGAGGAAACTGTAAAGTCTCCGAGAGAACTGGTCATTTCCGCTTATGCCACCATGCAGGATATTACCCGGGTCATCACACCGGATATCAAGAAACCCGGCGAAAGCCTTCTGGTGTTTGTCGACCTGGGTGCCGGGCAAAATAGGTTGGGAGGGTCGGCGCTGGCCCAAACCCTGAAACAGACAGGCAATTTTTCGCCGGACCTGGATGACCCTATATTGGTAAAAAAAGCCTTTTATTTTATCCAGGAATGCATAGATAAGAAGCTTATACTTGCAGGACATGACAGAAGTGACGGCGGCTTGATCACTACCATTCTCGAAATGGCCTTTGCCGGTAACTGCGGTCTTGATATTGAGCTGCATGGAAACGGAACAGCATTCGAGCAGCTGTTTTCTGAAGAATTGGGGCTGGTAGTGGAGTGTCCATCTGACAGGAGACAGAAAGTAGAGACAATGCTGACAGAAAAAAACATTCCCCATGTAGTTATTGGCCGGCCAACTGCAGAAAAGCAGATAAACATCAAATTCAACAGCGAACCCGTCCTTGGTGCAGGCATGCAGGAGTTGAGGCAGGTTTGGGAGGAAACGAGTTTCCAGCTTGAAAAGCTGCAGATGAACCCGGATTGTGCTGTTGCGGAAAAGAAGAATATTTATGACCGGAAAGGTCCCCAATACTTCCTGAGTTTTACTCCTGAAGAGACGCCACAAGATATTCTGGAAAAGAGCGACAAACCCAGGGTGGCAATTTTACGAGATGAGGGAAGCAACAGCGACCGAGAAATGACCTCAGCTTTTTATGCAGCCGGATTTGAGCCATGGGACATTACCATGACAGACCTTCTTGAAGGAAGGATCACCCTTGACGGTTTCAGAGGATTGGCGGCAGTCGGAGGATTTTCGTATGCCGATGTCCCGGAAAGCGCGAAGGGTTGGGCAGCTACCATACTCTTTAACGAGCGGTTGAAAAAAATGTTTGATGATTTTTATTCCCGCCCCGATACTTTTTCGCTAGGAGTATGTAACGGCTGCCAGCTTTTTGCCCTTCTTGGCTGGGTGCCCTGGCAGGGAATTGCACCAGCGGACCAACCGCGATTTGTCAGGAATGTTTCGGAACGTTTCGAATCCCGCTGGTCAACTGTAAAAGTACTGAGCAGCAAGGCCATTATGCTCAAGGGCATGGAAAATTTGACTTTCGGCATTCATGTGGCCCACGGCGAGGGGCGCCTGCAGTTTCCGGATGAAACAATGTATGAAAAGATCAGCAATGAGAAACTGGCAGCGCTCGTATATGTTGATGATGAGGGTTTGCCGACGGAGAAGTATCCCTTCAATCCCAATGGTTCCCCCGCCGGACTAACAGGGCTCTGCTCAAAGGACGGGAGACATCTTGCCATGATGCCCCATCCCGAACGCTCATTTTTGAAGTGGCAGGCTCAATGGCTGCCGGAAGAAATGAAAAAAGGACTGACGGTTTCCCCGTGGCTGCAGATGTTCCAGAATGCTTATAGGTGGTGCATTAAAACTGAATAAACCGGAATAATTACATTGAGCCTTAATATAAGCTTGGCAGGTTGACCGTTGAACAAAAAAAAGAGCTAAGCCGTAATGCTTAACTCCTATAATTAGGCGTCCCCGACGGGATTTGAACCCGTGTCGCCGGCGTGAAAGGTTGACTTTGGCGTACTTTAGGTGATTTTCAAGTCGTTTAGGGTCGTTTACGGCCGTCCATGTGATTTAAAAGCCGCCATAGAAAAATTTTGCATACCTGACCTGACTGTTCCATAAAGTAACCTATTCCCCTGTCAAATTTCGGGATGTCTGGTTACTTCGAGACAGAGATGCGTCTTTCTTGAAAAAACCTTAATCTAAATACATTAATATTCAATTGTTTCAAAATGTTATATTGTATGATTGAACATACATTGCACAGCAAATGGATAAAAAATATATCTTAAATACTCGCCCCTCTTCACAACAATTTTTCGGATGAATTATTTTCAGGTTCTCTTCTGGTTTTATGCTCTCGACAATTTTAATTAGCTTGGTGTAGAATTGTTTAGCAACAAAGACCTTTAGATTTAATTTATTGAATGATTTCTGAATATTGTGTTGTGTAATTCAGCACACAACACGCAACTAATATTTAAAAAAATATGTCTGAATTACAAACCTCTACTCATTCAACCATTAGCTTAGTGTTAAACTCCTTTACAATTTTTGCTGGATGAATCATCTTCAGGTTCGCTTCTGGTTTCATGTCACCTACAGTTCTGATCACTTCAGTGCAGTATGATTCAGTATAAAGAAGTCTGCCTGATTCACCCTTTGTTTTATTATACTCAATTATACCTTTCGCTGTAATTAGGAAATCAGTTAAGATTTTCCCCTTTTTTGTAATTTTTCCTTCTCTTATATAAATATGCCATTCTTTAACATCCGAATCTTTTTTCTTTTTTAGCCAATTCATAAGGCTACCAAGAACAGTTTTTACTTCCTCAGCAGACATTTTGACCTGTGTCAGTAGGTAGCTGCCAAAGTATACCTTTAATGCTTCATCATATGTATATTTCCTGGTAAAACCGGATCGCATACCGGCTTTGTCATCCTTGCCGATAAACTCTCTTGACCATCTTTTCCATCGAGTTGGATTGATCTCCAATTTTTCAGCCAGATCGGTGCTTGTGAACTTCATTCCTTTTTCCTTATTGTGAGGTTGTGCATATAATATACAACTAAATAATAAACCTCTTTAAACATAAGTGTCAACCCGTGGTTATGTATTTTTAAAACTTAAAAAAAATAAGGAATGTCTTCAATGAAATTCAATAGAAAAAAGGCAGCCGTGAATGGTTTATCTCTCCAGTCTGACTTAAGATAAATACTGGTCATTTTGATATGTGAGTGTAATGGTATTGTTACAACCTATTCCTATTTTGTTCCAAAATTCCTGAATAAAAGCCAGAAAAAATACCCTAATTACATAAAAACATCAAA
>JAFDCT010000334.1 GCA_019312695.1 Deltaproteobacteria bacterium
TAAAAGTTATAATAATCCACTACCGACAGTGGATATAATAGTCGAGACAATGGGCGGCATCGTTTTAATAGAAAGAAAAAACAAACCCTTTGGCTGGGCCCTGCCTGGTGGCTTTGTTGATTACGGTGAATCCCTTGAGAAGGCGGCCGTACGTGAGGCCTATGAAGAAACAGGCCTCCGTGTTACACTTAAGCGGCAGCTTAAAACATATTCTGACCCGGACCGCGACTCGCGGCATCACTCAATTTCCACTGTCTTTATTGCAACTGCAGATGGGCCTCCCACGGCAGGGGATGATGCCTGCAACTCGGGTATCTTTACCCAGCAAAACCTGCCGCCCCTCGTATTTGATCATGCAAAAATCCTGGCTGACTATTTCATGTTAAAAAAAGAAGCCCGATCCTCATGACCAGCAAACAAAGCATTAAAATTCTCCTTGTTGACGACGATCCATCAATACTTGAGATTCTGTATGAACTGGTGACCATTTTCGGTTATGGCTGCGAAACTGCTAAAAATGGCATGGAGGCTTTGGATAAACTGAAACAGGACGTTTACCATATTGTCCTGACCGATATGATAATGCCCGGTATGAGCGGGATGGACCTTTTAATTCACATCAGCAGCCATTACCCCCAGATCAAAGTCATGGTCCTCACAGGTTACGACCGCTCCTTTACCTATACCGATGTAATCCAGGCCGGAGCCAGCGACTTTATTTCGAAGCCCTTCAATTCCGATGAACTCGAAGCGAAAATAAGCAGGCTTGTCCGCGAAATTGAGCTCATGCACCAGCTCGAACTCCTTTCCATTTCCGATGGCCTGACAGGCCTCTATAACAGGCGTCATTTTGATATTAAGATAATTGAAGAGGCCCGCAGGGCCGACCGCCAGAATCATGATCTGTTCCTGGCTGTGATTGACGTTGACAATCTCAAGGAAATGAATGATAGGCATGGCCATCTTGAAGGGGACAAAGTCCTGAAACTGGTGGGCAGGATCATCAAGCACGGCATCAGGGAAAACGTTGACTGGCCATTCCGTTATGGCGGGGACGAGTTCTGCGTCATAATAACACAGGTATCCCAGGATCAGGCCCTGATGACCGCCGAACGTATTCTCCAGAGCTATAATGAAAAGAAACCGCCGCTTACCGGTTTGAGCATAGGGCTGGCCAGGTTTATTCGCTCCAATGACAAAGACTGGGCAGCTGATATTGATGACCTGGTCAAACGGGCTGATATTGCTTTGTATAAAGCCAAGCAGACAGGCAGAAACCGTATTGTGATAGACAGGGAAAATGATAAAACCAGGGACGAATAATGTATCCGAGCCGACAGAAATAAGCCGGCTTCTTTCAGATGTTGTTGCAGACAAAAAATGGCGCGCTAAAATTGAACTGCACAGGGTTTTTGAATTATGGCACTCTATTGTGGGGCCGGAAATAGCAGCTGTAGCTCAACCCTCCCTGATCCGCGGTCATGTTCTCTGGGTCAAAGTTGCTGAATCCATCTGGATGCAGCAACTGCACCTCCAGAAAATGCTGCTGCTGGAAAAAATAAACAAGCTGTTGCACGGAGAAAAAATCAGCGATATCCACTTTCAACTCGACAGCTCCCTGTCCCCCCCGTCCGAACCCGTTACGGAAAGACCAAAACCGTTGCTGCTGGACAAAAAGGAAGAGCAGGAATTTGATAAACTTATCAGTTCCCTGGAAAATGAAGATCTCCGGGCCTCGCTTAAAAGCCTCTGGGTGACGATGAAAACAAAGTGAAAATGAATAATGTAAAATGTGAAATTGTTTTTTCTGAGCCGTTATTCCCTAATTTTACATTGTCAATTTTAAATCTTACATTCAAATCTGTTAGTTAAAACTAGCAGATTCTCGGCAGCGGTTCTCCGTGAAGCATGTCGATAATTCGGGCTGAACCTATAATGGTTTCCAGAACCACCTGACCTGGGTGGTCTGCAGTCACCTCGCCGATAATGCAGGCATTCTCGCCAAATTCCATTTGCTGCATAACTGCCAGCAGACTCTCAGCTGCCTCTGGTGCCACAAAAGCCAGCAGCTTCCCTTCATTGGCCAGATACAAAGGATCAAGTCCCAGCAGTTCACAGGCTCCCCTGACATCATCGCGTATCGGCAGACCTTTCTCATGGATGCGGATCCCTACTCCTGATGACATGGCAAGCTCATTCAACGTTGTGCCTACCCCGCCCCTGGTCGGATCACGCAGGACATGGACTGATTTGCCTGCCTTTTTAAGCATGGCGGCCACCATGTGGTTCAACGGGGCCGAATCGCTGGTAAATCCTCCTTCGATAAGTAGCCCTTCCCTCTGGCACAGGATAGTGGCGCCATGGTCGGCCATGGTACCGCTCAGGATTATTGTGTCGCCCGGTCGTCCATTCCGGGCCGAGATGTCAAACTCCATATCAAGCAGGCCGATACCGGTTGTATTGATAAAAATCCTGTCCGCCTTGCCCGACTGGACAACCTTGGTATCACCAGCCACTATCTCGACACCTGCCTTATCGGTGCCATCTTTCAATGACCGAACAATGGTTTCCAGATCCTTATAGGCAAAGCCTTCTTCAATGATCATACCAACAGAAAGATAGAGCGGCCTGGCTCCCCGCATGGCCAGGTCGTTAACAGTGCCATGTACGGCGAGGGAACCAATATCGCCGCCGGGGAAAAAAATGGGATCAACAACAAAGGAATCGGT
Source organism: Deltaproteobacteria bacterium (assembly GCA_019312695.1). GTDB lineage: Bacteria > Desulfobacterota > Desulfobulbia > Desulfobulbales > BM004 > BM004. The sequence goes on from JAFDCT010000334.1 coordinate 2,730, forward strand.
GCTGAAGGCTATTTTCTCTCTGCCTGCCTGGATGACAGCGCTGTCCTCCAGATCACCAAGAGATTTACTCCCAAAACTTGCAACAAAGAGTTTTTCTATCAGATCATGGGAGGCCCGACCGCCGCTGCCATGAGATAATGTAATCTTTTCTGACATATCAGTATCTTTTCCTCTAATCATGTTCATGAATACAGTTGAAGTTTCACCGATTCAGGTTTAAAAAGCCTTGAATCATGGTAAATTACACATTATTCTGCCACCCTGCTACTATCGCTGTATTGATTTTCAGGTCTGGCAGCCATGCAAAAAACTCTTGCCACCAGGCAAAGTTATTGTAACCATCTGATATTATTAGGAACCGGTATTGGTTACGCAAATTTTGATTTTGTTTCGGGGTTGGTTAAATTTATCGGCTCCTGCTCTAGATCACATGTTGCTGGCACTCTTGATCATTCCGGGAATCAATACCATTATCAAAGAGCTATTTAAAGTACTCTCTTAATTTGGCTCATTTTTTTTAACACGGTTTTGATTATGTCTTATCACAATATACTTGAAAAGATCAACAACACGCCGATAGTCCTGATAAACAGGCTTAATCCGGTAAGAACGGTTAAAGTTTATGCCAAGCTTGAATCATTCAACCCCGGCGGCTCAGTCAAAGACCGCATCGCCCTCTCCATGATCGAAACCGCGGAAAAAAGTGGAGAGTTGACACCGGACAAGATAGTTTTGGAAGCAACCAGTGGCAATACAGGTATCGGTCTGGCTATGGTCTGTGCGGTCAAGGGTTACAGATGCCAGCTTGTCATGCCGGAATCAGCCAGCATTGAACGCCGCAAGATCATGGAGGCCTATGGCGCGGAGATCCTTCTTACCCCGGCCAAAAAAAGTACGGACGGGGCCATAGAGCAGGCCTATATCATGGCCCGGGAGCATCCGGACCGCTATTTTCTGACCGACCAGTTCAACAATGAAGCAAACTGGCAGGTCCATTACCGCACCACCGGCCCGGAGATCTGGGAACAGACTAATGGTAAGGTTACTGATATTATAGCCACCCTTGGCACGACCGGGACCGCCATGGGGCTCTGTAAATATTTTACCGAAAAACATCCCAAGGTAAGGGTAACAGCTGTTGAGCCGTTTTTAGGGCACAAGCTGCAGGGCCTCAAAAACATGAAGGAGTCATACAAGCCCGGAATTTTTGAAAAGAACCTGCCCTTCCAGATCATCAACATCCCGGATGACGAGGCATTTAAAATGTCCAGGGACCTGGCACACCGAGAGGGCATTTTTGCCGGCATGAGTTCCGGGGCCGCAATGTGCGCAGCTTTAACCCGGGCGGAACAGATCAAAAAAGGACTCATCGTGGTGATCCTGCCTGACGGTGGTGAAAAATATCTCAGCACCACGCTTTTTTCCGGCGCTCAGGATGATAATATTGAAGCAAAGCAGGAAGAACAGCTGCGCTTCTACAACAGCCTCACCAAAAGAAAGCAGGTCTTCCGGCCCATATCCCCCCAAAAGGTGACCTTTTATGCCTGCGGCCCTACAGCCCATGAGCATGCAAATCTTTCACACTGCAGGCGTTTCATTGTTGCCGACCTGATAAACCGGGTTATGCTGAGCAAGGGATTCAATGTTCAGTTCTTTATGAATTTCACTGATTTGGACGATAACACGATCAGGGGTGCTGAAAAATCCAGGCAGCCCCTGGCTGAATTCACCGAATCCTATATCCGAGAATTCAAAGCTGACATGGATGCCCTCGGGGTCAAAGAGGCGACCGGTTTTCCCAGGGCCTCGGAACATGTTGACGCCATGATTGAGATTGCAGCCGAGCTTATTAAAAAAAGCTATGCCTATGAAAAGCATGGTTCCATCTACTTCGATATCTCCAAGTTCAAGCGCTACGGCAAGCTTTCTGGTGTCGACCTGAGCAAGATCCAGATAGGCAAGACCGTTGACCTGGATGACTACGAGAAGGACAGCCCAGTGGATTTCACCCTCCTTAAACGCTCAACTCTAGCCGAACTCAAGGAAGGCATCTTCTATAAGACCGAATGGGGCAACGTCCGTCCCGGCTGGCATATTGAATGCGCTACCATGTCAACCCACTATCTTGGTGAAACCATAGATATTCATACCAGCGGCCGTGACCTTATCTTTCCGCACCATGAAAATGAAATTGCCATTGCCGAGGCTCTTACCGGCAAACCGCTTGCCAACTATTGGCTGCATTCGGAGCAGCTTCTGGTGGAAGGCAAGAAAATGACGCTTGAAAACAAAAACCTGTTCACCCTTAAAGATTTGCTGAACAGAGGATATAACGGCCGGGAAGTCAGGTTCCTCCTCCTGGCGACACATTATAGAAAACCTCTACATTTTTCATTTAAGAAGCTCGATGAAGCCCGGAAGAACTTAAAAAGACTGGATGAATTTACACAGAAACTGCTCTGTCTGCCTCCCGGCCTGCCTCATCCAAAGGTCGCCGCCTATCTCACTGACATGGAAGAGAGATTCTGCGGAGCCATGGCCAACGACCTCAACATGTCACGGGCCATGGGTGCCATCTTTGATTTTATCAAGAAGGTCAATCCCATCCTCTCCCAAGGCCAGCTGGACTTGGAGCAGAAAAAATACATCCTGGAAACCTTTGAAAAGATCAATTCCATTCTGAATCTTCTGAAGCTGAAGGAATGCCCGTTGGCCCCTGAGATAGACCGGCTCATCAAAGACCGCGAGGAAGCCCGCCGGAACAAAGACTGGGCCCGGGCTGATACGGTACGTGATGAACTGGCCCAGAAGGGTTTTGAAATAGTTGATACTCCCAAGGGCCCGGTCTGGAAGGAAATAGAAAAAACAGAGCAGTAGTCCTCTGTCTCATCCATCTTTACCCCTCCCCTAAAACCCCATGACCGCTTTGTTAAAAGGGGTTGCGGATTGAGAATCTGCTGGCTATAGTAGGCGCCTTCTTTATCTTGGTTTCTCAAGACGGCAGTGGTAATATTATATGTATATAATGAATGTGCGCGCCTGTAGCTCAGCTGGATAGAGCAACGGACTTCTAATCCGTAGGTCACAGGTTCGAATCCTGTCAGGCGTGCCAGATATTACAAGCACTTAGCTCATATCGAGTTAGGTGCTTTTTTATTTTATCAGTAGAATGTCAGTATTTTGGGTATGCTTGCGTTATTA
>JAFDCT010000335.1 GCA_019312695.1 Deltaproteobacteria bacterium
AAAAACCATCTACCATAAAAATCTCAAGAGGGTAACCTATGTTACGGGCGATGTTGCCGGCTCCAAAGAAAGCCCGGTCTATGCCATTCTGGAACTAAAGGAAAAGCTGAAGCAGCTGAAGCTCGTCGAGGGTTATGAACTGAAACAATTCTCAGCCCGGCAGCCATGGCTGGAGGACAGGTATGCCATGAAATGGGACGGTGAATGGCATATCACCTATGAAGTCTTCCGTGATCTGGGCATTGCCTTCGGGGCCGTGATGGTCCTCATATATGTCCTGGTTGTTGCCTGGTTCAGAAGCTTTGTCACACCCTTGGTCATCATGGCGCCCATCCCTCTGACCCTGGTGGGCATCCTGCCGGGACACTGGCTGTTCGGGGCCTTTTTTACCGCTACCTCCATGATCGGTTTTATTGCGCTAGCCGGCATAATTGTGCGCAACTCCATCCTGCTGATTGATTTTGTCCAAATGGAATGGCGTGACCGGGGCAATCTTAAAACAGCCCTGATATCTGCCAGTACAGTGCGGTTTCGTCCCATTGTCCTGACCGCTGCCGCTGTCGTGGTTGGCTCCTTTGTCATGCTGTTTGATCCAATCTTCCAGGGCCTTGCCATAGCCATGATGTTCGGTGCTGTGGCTGCTACCGCCTTGACGTTGATCGCTGTACCACTGCTTTATTATGAATTCTTCAAGAATAAACCCTGCCCCCTGGATGAGGGGGAGGAAGGGGAAATGTAAAGTTATCAGGTAACGACTCAACCTGATAATTGACAGAGAATGGAGAATTGTAAAAGGGTTGAGGCCTCTGAATATAAACTGAAGCTGATAGCTGCCAACTACATGTTTTTTACCACTTGCTCTTCAAGTGCCCTATATCCTTTTCAAGGAATTTTTTCAAACGCCGCTGATACCATGAATGACTGATCCAGAGTTGTTTGTACCCCTCTTCCTCTATGCTGCCTGAAACCCTGGCCCGCACACGGCGCCAGAGATCACGCTTATAGGCGGTTTCAAAGGGGATAAGGCTGTCCAGGTCTTCGAGTGTATTTTTCCTGAATCTGGGAAACATGTAATTGCTTATGGTCACACCGGTCAGGGCGAGGACAAGCATGGCTGCAAGAGAGGGAAATATCAGAACCCTGTCATCAAAAACACCTGAAATGAGAGAGCCGAGTATCGTTGTCTTGGGAACACCAGCTGTCATTTTGAGCAGCAGGTCGCCGAACCAGAAAACCAGAAGGGAAACAAACAGGCCTACCTTTAAAACCTTCTGCACCTTAAGACCAAAACCGGTTCTAAAGGCAGCCAACGCTTCTGCCTGCAGGTCGAGTTCCCGGACACCGCGTTCAGCTTCCTGGAAAACATGGTTAATACGCATGGTCGGCGCAGTGTTCACGGCCCGTTTCAATTCCTCCCGCTCACTGACCCACGACTCAACACCCTGGGGCGGCACATCGCCTTCCTTGGCGGCGAAGGTGAGATAAACCCTGGGTATGTCCTTGCGGCCTGTCATCTGCGAGAGATTCCAGCATAACGTACCGTAAGCGCGCACCAGGTCGGGGACATTATCACATTCGTCTATCCTGTTCAGGACATACAGGACCCTATCCTCGCCAGTTGAACCCGGGAGCGTACTCCTGATTGCCTGGTAGGTCTCCTTGATGGTCCCTGCCTTGTGCGGGTCAAACATCAGGATAATCAGGTCAGCCAGTCTCGCCAGTTCACCGACTACCCCGAGATAGTCATAGCCCCTGTCTTTTTCAGTAACCGAATCGAGCATACCGGGGGTGTCTATAATGGCAAAATTTTCCAGAAGCGGCGATCTCACCTTTTTCATACGCAAATGAGAAAAAAGTTTTTCCCCAAAAGGTCTGAGCGGCTCAAATGGCAGCCGCTCATCATTCACAATTGTTCCGCCCGGGATCTCTTCCTCACTTTCACCTTCTGCCGGGGATGTCAAAATGGTAAAAGAGTCATCGGTCGGTGCCTGTCCGGTTCTCTGCACAGGCATATCAAGAAGTTCGTTTATAAATGTCGATTTGCCGGAGGAATAATTGCCGATAACCAAGACAAGGGGTTTCCACATGAGCGGCGTCAGCACATTCTGCATTGATACACCATAACGCTTGTAAATTGGTGTCATTTTGTTCCGCAGCAGCTTATCCAGTTTTTTGATCAGGGCTGTGGCGGCCTTTTCGTCTCTCATATTCACCCCCGGTGATCCTTTTTTTTATTCAGGTTGCCGTTGCTTTAGTAAATAGCATTGCTGCCTAAACCGGTACGTATTGTTTTCCAGCTTTTATTGCCAGCGTGCAAAGCTGTTTTTTGCCGGGCAAAATCCCTGCACGAATAGCAAACTTATCTTTACCCTTATTATCAAGGACTTGCAAGCGATACTCGCAGATGGGCTACCCCTCATATCTGTCAAACTCATAGGCCCTGAGTCTCAAACCGGCAGAATTTTTCAGGACACCTACACGTCCGTCCACGTAGTCGATGACCCTGGGCTGTTTACCGGAGGCCGGCCTGAGAATTCGGCCGATCACCTGGCGCAGGCGGCCGCTGAACTTAATTGGCGTAGTAAGAAAAAGAGTGGCAAGATTTGCAGCATCAAAGCCCTCACCCACCAGTTGTAAGGTGGATACAAGTACCTTGACCTCGCCCCGGTGAATTGCCTCAACAACAGCCGAGCGTTCCCGGGCCGACTGTTTTCCTGTCAGGATACTTACCTGCAGCCCTTTCCCAACAAGAAGTTTTGCCAGTTGCTGACAATGAGCAACACGATCACTTACTACAAGTGTTGTGCCTTCTGAACCTGTTGCCTCTTGATAGATATCATCTGTAATTTGTTCATTCCGCGCCGTATTTTTCGTCAGAGCATTCATCAGGGACTGGTAGTTGCCCCGAAACACATATTTGAAATCAGTCTCCTTTTGAATAAATTCAGGTTTGAGAACGGCACCGCTTGCCTCCAGTTTTTTCGGATCTACCTCATGGACCCGATCGCCCATATGCAGATAGATCAGGCGGGTAAGGCCATCCTCCCTGCGATAAGCAGTTGCCGACAGGCCAAGCATAAAATAGGAGTCAAACCGTGTGACTACTTCTGTAAAAAGAGTGGCCGGTACACGGTGACATTCATCAACAATCACATGACCGAAACAGGGAATCAGTTCATCCAGTCTCCTGCGGGCCGTATTGACAATTGCAATGGAAAGCGGCCGGATAGCAAATTTCGAGTCCCCGATCAATCCCGCCTCGATGCCAAGGAACTGCCCGACCCTTTCCTCCCACTGGTACATAAGCTCCCGGCTGTGCACAATAATTAGTGCCGGCTGCTGCCTTTGAGCTATAACATCAAGAGCCATAACCGTCTTGCCGGAGCCGGTGCCGGCAACCAGCACTCCAAAATGTTTACGCAGAATATCTGCCACAGCCTCCTGCTGATATTGACGCAGTTTCCCCTTGAAACTGAAATTGACTTCCGGCAGCCTGCGCCTCAGGTCTTCAATTTCCGGTCCCCGCCCCATATATTTTCTGCAGAGTTCTATAGCCTGGGCTGCATACCCTCTGGGAAAGATAATGCAGCCTTCAGTCAATTCATAAAAAAAGAGCTTCTGTTTGAAGTTCTTGCCTACCCAACGGCCATACTTTTTAGCAGCATGATACTTGGGATTATCTATGGTAAGCCTGTTCTGTAGTTCTGCCAAAAACGGCCTGGATATTCCCGCCAAATGACATTTTCCGGCAACAGTCAGTACCGGAACTTTTATTTTTTCAGTTTTGTTCCTGTCTGGCATCGCTCTCCTGCAGTTGTGTATATTTTTATTTGGGCCGGATTGAAAATATATCCCGAAGCTTTTTTGTCTTCCCATTCTTTGACCCATCGTTCAAGTAGTATTATAGTAATTGATCGGGTACTATTCACGACAAACTATTTATAAATTTTACCATGAAAAATATAATCCATATCATACTGGCCTTATTTATTGCCGGGGCTACCTTTGTCTTCCTGCTAAAGAAAATGAAGGATGACTGCATTCCCTGACTGCTGGCATACAGCACGCTCGGTATGGGTCTCATATCATATTATTTACTGACAACATATTTTTGATCCGCAAAGGAAATCCTCTGCTAAAATTAACGTATAGCAGCCAACCATCAAATGAAAGTTAACGGCAGACACTACAGGACAATCTGGCCCAAACAGGCTAATCCCAAAATCATAGAGATAATTGACCAGCGATATCTGCCTCATAAATTTGTGGTTGAAGAACTTGCCTCTCTGGATGATTTCGCCGCTGCCATAAAAGACATGCATGTCAGAGGGGCGGGGCTCATAGGCGCCACTGCCGGTTATGCCATGTACTGCGCAATATTACACGCACCTCAAAAAAACTTTAAGGAATATCTTGACGAGACTGTATGTAAGATCCTTGATACCAGGCCGACAGCCAAAAATCTCTCATGGGCCGTTCAGAGGCAACTCACAGCTATTAATTCCATATCAGACCCCGAACTCAGGATACAAAAAGCCTTTGAGACCGCGAACCTTATTGCCGACGAAGATGTAGACTTCTGCCGCAGGATAGGCGAACACGGTCTGCATATCATCAGGGATTTGAGCACCTTGAAAGATGGCGAGCCGGTTAATATTCTCACCCATTGCAACGCCGGCTGGCTCGCCTTTGTGGACCATGGATCAGCCACGGCCCCCATCTATGCAGCTCATCGGGAAAACATTCCGATCCATGTCTGGGTGGACGAGACCAGGCCATGGAACCAGGGATCAAAGTTAACGGCCTGGGAATTATACCAGGAAAACATTAACCACACCCTGATAGCAGATAATACAGGCGGGCACCTTATGCAGCATGGTATGGTTGACCTGGTTATTGTCGGCTCGGACCGCACGACCCGCACCGGGGATGTGGCTAACAAGATAGGCACCTATCTCAAGGCCCTGGCGGCAAAGGACAATAACATCCCTTTTTATGTGGCCCTGCCGTCCTCGACAATCGACTGGGAATTGCGGGACGGCCTGCGTGAAATCCCGATTGAAAGCCGTTCCGGGGATGAGGTCAAATTTATCTCCGGCCTCGGTGATAATAACGAGTTGACCAGAATTCTCTGCGGACTATCAGAAACACCGGCCGCCAATTATGCCTTTGACGTCACGCCGGCCCGCCTGGTGAGCGGCATCATCACTGAACGGGGTATAGCTGCTGCCAATGAAGAATCCTTACTGCAGCTTTTCCCTGAATATGTCTGATTGTTAACAGACTAAAAAAAATGCCTGGCATTGGTCACAAAAGTATCAATAAAATCTCTTGAAAGGGGCTGCAAAGCGTATTAATTAACTCTGGACCCTTTTTTGAAATCAAAACTCATTCTGACGGAGGATTTTTTTATGTTCATACATTTGCATGCCGGAAAACGTACCATCTCTACAGCAGCGGCTGTTATTCTTTTTGTTTTGATAATTTCGCCATACTTCTCGCCTGGCGCCCAGGCCCGGAGTGCCAAGGAAATTGACGTCAGTGTTGACGTTGCCTTGAACCGCTTCAGCAATGAAGTCCCCGGCGCAAAAGAATTTCTTCAAAATGCCAAAGGCGTGCTGGTTATTCCCAATGTCATCAGGGTAGGTTTCGGGCTCGGCGGCGAGTACGGGGAAGGAGCCCTTCTTGTCGGCGGCAAAACCGTTGATTACTACAGCCTTGCTGCGGGCTCATTCGGTTTCCAGATCGGAGCCCAGTCAAAAAATGTTATCATTATCTTTATGGATGAGAACGCCCTGATAAGTTTTCGAGACAGCCTCGGGTGGCGGGCTGGGGTTGATGGTTCCGTAGCCCTAATTGATTATGGTGCAGGTGGTTCTGTTGATACCAAAAATATCCAGCATCCCATTGTCGGTTTTGTTTTCGGAGTCAAGGGACTCATGGTCAACCTGTCCCTTGAGGGTTCAAAGTTCACTAAACTTACGAAATAACATACAAGTAGATCTTTGTAAAAAAGCAGGGTGGGTTATTACACCCCCCCTGCTTTTTCATTTCTTGCTTATTTCTGATTCTTCAGATCTAGATACATTTCATGCGCCTGCTGAGGAGGCAGGTTTTTATGGACGGCTGCACTCACGGCCTGTATCATTGCAGCCGGCGAGTCCGCCTGAAAAATGTTTCTTCCCATATCCACACCCGCAGCACCTTCCTGTACAGCATTATACGCCATGGTTAAGGCATCAGGCTCCGGTATCTTTTTGCCGCCAGCCATAACGATGGGCACCGGACAGCTTGCAGTCACGGACTCAAAGCCTTTCGGGATATAGTATGTTTTGACATAATGGGCTCCAAGTTCAGCACAGATCCTGCAGGCCAGCCTGAAATAGCGCGCCGACCTTTTCATCTCTGTTCCCACAGCTGTTACAGCCAAAACAGGAATACCATAGCGTGTGCCTGTATCAACCAGTCTGGTCATATTGTGCACCGACTGCGTTTCATACTCACCACCAATAAAAACCTGGACCGCCACTGCTGCAGCATTGAGGCGAAGGGCATCCTCGATATCAACGGCAATCTGCTCGTTGGAAAGTTCCTTGAGGACGCTTGGCCCTCCGCTGGCTCTTAGCACAATAGCCCTATTGTAAGAGGGTGGTACTACAGAGCGGAGAATGCCGCGGGTCAGCATCAAGGTGTCTGCATAGGGTGCAATCGGCAGGATATTCAAGTCAATCCGCTCAAGACCTTTAGTCGGGCCCTGGAAATAGCCGTGATCAATGGCAAGCATTACCGTACGCCCCGTTTCAGGATTAAAAATTCTGGCCAGGCGATTTTTCATACCCCAATCGAGAGAATTGGAGCCTTTGAGAAAAAAACCTTCTGTCTCGGCCTGTTTTTCCAGGCTGAAATCTTTCCCCTCTTTATCAACTTCAGGCATATTGCATCTCCTTTGGTCTTTTTTTAATCTGTTTTTTATTCCTGCGGGTTAATAATAACTTTCAGCGAAGCACCGCCTTCTGCAACCAGCTGGAAACCTTTTCCGGTTTCCGCCAGCCCGAACCTGTGGGTTATCATGTCATCTACCAGGACCTGTTTTGTCCGGATGAGTTCTAGGGCGTCAACACAATCTGCCGGACTCGCCGCATATGATGTCGTTACAGTGACATCCCGGCGCCAGAAAACATCGTTTATGGCTAATGGCACCACTGTACCGGCGGGAGCAGGGGCAAACAGCAGGATGATGCCGCCGCGCCCCACTGCCTGCAAGGCCTGTTGACAGACGGCTTCCGCGGCGGCGCAGACTATCACAATATCTGCTCCGTGCCCTTTGTTCAATTTTCGAAATTCTTCGGCTACATCAGAGTCTGCCGCAAGTACATGATGGGCCCCGAATTGCTGAGCCAGAGCAAGTCTCTCCCGGCTGAGGTCTGTAGCAACAACAAGGCCTGCTTTGTTGGCCAGGGCCAGTTTAATATGAAGCAGGCCGGCTATTCCGCTGCCCAGTACAAGCACCCTGGCACCGGACCGGATGTTTGCAGCCCTCTGTCCGCGCAGAACACAGGCCAGTGGTTCGACAAATGTGGCAGCTTCATATGTGACCTCAGAGGGCAAAAGCCAGACCCCTCGCTCTACGTTGATTGCCGGCAGCCGTACATACTCGCAAAATCCGCCCGGATCAAAATGCGTCCCGCCCAGCAGGGTATCGCAAACAGTTTCATGACCGCTTCTGCAATAATGGCAGGCAAAACAGGGAACATGATGGGTTGCAACTACCCTGTCCCCCCTGTTGAACCGGGCTACACCTGCTCCGACCTCGGCAACCCGGCCGGAAATCTCATGTCCCAGCACCAGGGGTGCCCGCTTAATACGGTACCATTCCATGGTATCACTGCCGCAGATCGAACTGGCAAAAATCTGCACCAGCAGCTCACCTGGTCCGATCCGCGGGATTTCCATTTCTTCAAGGCGGACATCCCTGTTATTGTAGTACATTGCCACACGCATGGAATTCAACCGGTTTTACGGGTTTAACGTGATCATACCTCAAAATCAAGGTTATGGTCTTCAGCATTCACTTGGTTTACTGGAGTACAGGAGTGATCGAATAATGGGATATTTTTACATTACTCCTGTACTCCACCTTTTTGTCACGGTAGCATTTACGAACAAAAGATGCCGGACTTCGCCCGGACGAGCAGTTCTGAAGCCGCATAATTATTTTCCCTGCAGCGACACTATAGTCCAAGTTACAACTCCTTACAATCTGCTTTTATCCTCCCGCAGCCTTTCGAATTATTATGCCGGAACTCTCCGTTACATATAATATTTTTTATCAAGAAAAAGTTGTCTTTGATCGTAGTCTTTGGTATATAGCCCATTTTGGTCCTTCCATAAATGGAAGATAAGATTAACTCTAAAAGAGTTGGCAGAAACTACACTAAAGGGCAAGAACTAACATGACAGAAAATTCAACACAGAAAAATGCCGCAGATGCAGGCAAGAAAAGCGCGGAAGAGATGAGTTTTGCCGATCTCTTCGAAATGGAAGAAAACAGTTCAGTAAGTAAAGTAGGAGATGTTATACAGGGCACGGTCGTTGGCATTGTTGAGGATCACGTTCTCGTTGATATCGGTGACAAGGCTGAAAGCTATATCCCTCTCTCAGAATTCCGCACAGAAGGCCAGGAACCGGAAATCAATATCGGTGATTCCTTTGAAGTTTTCGTGGAAAAAAGAAAAGAGGAAGGCGGACTGCTGCTGTCACGGGAAAAGGCAATAGGCATCAAAGTATGGGAAGAGATCGCCAAAATACAGGCAGAAGACGGAACTATTGATGGCAAGGTTGAAAATCGCGTTAAAGGCGGCATGTCTGTTGATATAGGCGTACCCGCCTTCCTGCCTTACTCTCAAATTGACCTGCGTCCGGTAAAGGATCTTGATGCACTCATAGGCGAGACTTTTCCTTTTAAGGTTCTCAAATTTAACAGAAAACGAAATAATGTCGTTATTTCACGCCGCGCTATTCTCGAAAAAGAACGGGAAAAAATGCGTGAAGATATGCGCTCTTCCCTTGAAGAGGGTATGGTCGTGAAAGGAACGGTTACCAATATAACTGATTACGGACTATTTATTGATCTCGGCGGCATGGATGGCCTGTGCCACATCACCGATCTCTCCTGGGGCAGGGTTTCCCATCCGGCCAAGTTATACAAGGTCGGCGATGAAATAGATGTAAAAATTCTCAAATACGACCAGGACTCCGACCGGGTATCTTTGGGTATCAAACAGTTGCGTCCCGACCCCTGGGCCACGGTAACTGAACGCTACCCCATTGGCTCCAAAACCGTCGGTAAGGTTGTCAGTCTTACAGACTATGGTGTTTTTGTTGAGCTTGAAGAAGGTGTAGAGGGGTTGATCCATATCTCAGAGATGACCTGGTCCAAAAAACCAAGGCACCCATCCAAACTTGTTGCCGTAGGTGACGAGGTCGAGGTCATGGTACTCAACATAGAAACCGAGACCAAGCGTATCTCTCTCGGCATGAAACAGCTGCACCCGAATCCCTGGGATCTGGTCAGTGAAAACTATCCGGTCGGTTCAATTATAGAAGGCAAGATCAAAAATATCACGGATTTCGGGATATTTATCGGTATAGAAGAAGGCATTGACGGTCTCATCCATGTTTCTGATCTCTCCTGGACTGAGCGGATTAAGCACCCGACAGAAAAATATGCCAAAGGTGATACCATCCAGGCAGTGGTTTTAAAAATTGACCGGGAAAACGAACGTTTCTCATTAGGCATAAAGCAGCTCGAGCCTGATCCATGGCAGGCGGCACTCAATAATTATCCTTCCGGTGCCATTGTCGAAGGCAAAATTACCAATGTCACTGACTTCGGCATCTTCGTACAATTGGAGGAAGGTGTTGAAGGGTTGGTCCATGTCTCAGAGATCAGCAAAGAAAAAATCAACACGCCGGTCGGCATGTACCACGTCGGTGATAATCTGCAGGTAAGGGTAATCAATGTTTCATCCAAGGACCGGAAAATCGGTCTTTCCATCAAAGCGCTGGATGATGACGCTGCTGAAGACTCCCTGAAAGATTACAAGAAAAAACAGGCTGCCGGGCCAGCAACCATTGGTGATCTGCTGAAAGAGGAAATGGAGAGCAAGGAAACCAGCAGCAAGGAGGAAACCAAAACTGCTGAAAAGGCTGCCGCCCCGGTTGAAGATGAGGTTACGGAAGAAGAGAAAGCTGAACCTGAGGTTGCAGCGGCAAAGCAGGAGGCAGAAGAAGAAACCGGTACTTTTGTTGAAGCTGAGACCGAGGATGATGAACCGGAAACCGATAAGGACAAGGAATAAGTAGTACCGTTCTGCAGGTCCTGTATGCACTCCTGATGGTAATCAATTAACAGCTGCTGCATATATTCAGACTCTGCCGGCTGCTGATTATATGCCATGAGCTCATTTCGTCAAAAACATCCCATTCTTCTGGGTCTTTTTATACTTACAGGGATATTCTTCCTTTTTCTGGGAGGAATATCCCTGCTTATTTCTTCGCTCATATCGCACAGTTCCAAAACAGATCTTTTTTCCAAAAAAGAAGGTGTGGGCATCGTCGAGCTTAAAGGCCTGATTGTCTCTTCAGAGTCAGTCCTGAAACACCTGACGGAATTCAGGAACGATCCCAACGTCAAATCAATCGTCCTGCGTATTGAAAGCCCAGGCGGTGCAGTGGGTGCGGCACAGGAAATCTACCAGGAAATTGACCGGACCAATGCTGTTAAACCGGTAGTGGCATCCATGGGTTCCATGGGAGCTTCCGGCGGTTACTATGCCGCACTGGGAGCAGATATTATCATGGCAAATCCCGGAACCATGACCGGTTCCATAGGAGTCATAGTAAAATTCCCCAATCTGGAGGGTTTATTTGAAAAGATCGGTTACAAGAGTGAAGTGATTAAAAGCGGACCCCTGAAGGATACCGGTGCCAGCAACCGGCCGCTGACCGAGGATGAGCGGAATGTCATGCAGGGACTGATCGACAATGTATACAGCCAGTTTGTCAGGGATATTGCCGCAGCCAGGTCGCTGCCGCCAGAAACCATTCTCGAGCTGGCGGACGGCAGAATTTATTCAGGAGAGCAGGCCGTTGAGCTTGGACTCATTGACCAGTTGGGAAATTTTACCGATGCCATTACCATCGCTGCAGAGATGGGCGATCTTGACACGGAAGAACCCCTGTTGATATACCCGAAGTCTGAAAGAAAATTTTCCCTCTTAAACCTTTTGACGAACGCCGAGCAATCGCTTGTTGACAACTTCGTCCCGCTTTATCCGATACTTTCCTTCGAGTGGACAGGTGTAAAATAAAAACCGGCACACGTATCCACGTCTGCTCAGCTACTTTTTAATACTTTGCTAAAATTAAACTTTTACTTATTATCATAGAGGTTTACGTATCATGTTAAAAAGAGATCTGGTTGAAAAAACCGCTGCTAACCTGAACGGTTATTTGAAAAAAGACATCAGCAAGGCTGTTGATATTATAATTGAGACAATGTCCGAATCACTTGACCAAGGCGACAGGGTGGAAATTCGTGGCTTTGGCAGTTTTTCAGTCCGCAAGCGCAAGGCACGGCAGACCAAGAACCCTAAAACCGGTAAAATCATGGATATCCCGCCCCGAAAGACTCTGCACTTTGCCATGAGCAAATCACTGAAAGAGGCACTGATCGAAAAAAAATAACCGGGAATATACCGCTTGGTAGGTCCCTGTGTCTAAAAATTATCTGCGATACCTGCGGTAATGTTTCACTTATTGTTCTCAGGCATAGAACTGGCTGATATCACCCTTGCCCAGCCTGAGGATCTCCGGTTCATCCCTGGAAAAATCAACTATTGTTGAGGGATCCGGGTATACAATGCCGCCATCAATCACCAGGTCAACCATATTCCCCAGGAATTCATCGAATTCGTAAGCTTCTGACAGGGGTGGGGACCCATCATCCAGAATGGCGCTGGTTGTGAGTATCGGGTTGCCCAGGGCCTCAATAAGTGCAAGACAGATATTATTCTGCGGGACCCGGATACCCACTGTCTTCTGCTTTGTTATCATTATCTTGGGAACAATCTTGGTTGCCGGCAAAACAAAGGTAAAAGGTCCTGGCAGTGCTTTTCGCATAATTCTGTAAGCCATATTGGAAACATGCCCATAATCACTGACATCCTTCAGGCTTGAACACATAAAACTGAAAGGTTTATATATCGGGCGTTTTTTGATTTGAAAAATTTTCTTGATGGCTTTCTGATTGAAAATATCACAGCCAATCCCGTACACTGTATCCGTGGGGTAACAGATAACAGCGCCATTGCGTAATTTCTCTGCAATCTGTTTAATACTACGCGGTTGCGGATTATCTGGATTAATAGAGAGCATCATTTTTTGCGTATTATTTTGTTTATTGCAAATGCAGGCAAACTTGGCTGCAATCGTAAAAAAAACCCGCGATCATCAACGGGGCCTAATTTATTACCTTATATTTTAAAAACGTAATATCTGTCCACATCACACTTTCTACGTTGCGGACAAACTTAAACCATTCAGGTGTCTGAATCAATGACTATTCATCAACATATTGCTGCCGGAATAGATCTGGGTTCAAATACCTTCAGGCTTCTGGTTGCTGACTGCTATACAAAAAAACTTGATGTACAGGCCAAAAAACTGGTAACTGTCGGCTTGGGCCGCGGTCTTAAAGAAAACGGGCTGCTGCAGCATGACGCCATGCAAACAGGATTTGCTGTACTGCACAATTTCAGGAAGATATTGGATCAGTACCAGCCAAAAGCCATACGTGTTTGCGGTACCGAAGCCCTGCGCCAGGCTCAAAACAGCCGGTTCTTTCTGAAGAAGGCCGAGGAAATCCTGCAGCACCCTGTCAATATTATAACCGGTGAAGAAGAGGCCCGTTTAAGTCTTGCCGGAGCCCTGTCAGGCCAAAGGCAATTTTTCTCATTTCCTCTCCTGCTGGTCGATGTGGGAGGCGGTTCCACCGAAATGGTATTTGCCGGATCCCCTGCTGGCAATATGCAAATAGCAAGTATCCCTCTCGGTGTAGTCTGGCTCACTGAAAGATTTATTGCAAAGACCCGGGATAACTTTGACAGTCTGGACAACCTCCTTTCAGAAAATCTCAACGCTTTTCTTGAGCAGTTGAAACCCTTAACAAAAAACGAGCCGGTATGCATTATCGGCTCCGGGGGAACGGCAACCAGCATGGCAGCCCTGCAGCTGGGGCTATCATCTTATAACGAATCCTTGGTGCATGGCCATGTTCTGCAGCATACTGCCATAGAAAAGCTCTGGGGCGAACTCATTGCACTGCCTGCTGTAAAACGTAATGAACTCCCATGCCTGGGGGAAGGCCGAGGGGAAATCCTGCCGGCCGGCATACGAATATTTCTCATACTTTTAAAACTCCTTTGCCAAGATAGGATGCGGGTCAGCGATACCGGGCTTTTAGAGGGAATTTTACTCAGCAGCATTACTGATCAGGACCGCTATCGCTGATCTATCTTAAAAGTTTTTCCCCATAAATATTGCTTTGCAGCAGGAAAAGGGCTTTGCAATTACCAAGGTATTTTTGTATAAGTTGGTTGCATCTGGGAAACATGCTACTTCAGGATAATTCACTGCTATCATTACGATACCAGATCCATTCTGCCATATACTTTTTTGGCCGGGGAAGAATAGTATATTTCCCCCGGCAGCAGTGATCACCAGTAGAATCACTTTCACCATTATTCAAGGAGATTGACCATGCAATCCGATGTCATTGAACCGGCATATACCTTTGATGATCTTCTTCTGATTCCGGCCAACTCGACTGTTATTCCTTCAGAGGTCGACGTTGCTACCATGCTTACCAGAACCATCAGGCTCAATATTCCCCTGGTCAGCGCTGCAATGGATACCGTGACCGAATACAGGACCGCCATTATTATGGCACGGGAAGGCGGCATAGGTATTATACACAAAAACATGTCAATCGATGAACAGGCCCGCCAGGTCGAAAAGGTCAAAAAATCTGAATCCGGCATGATCATTGACCCGGTAACTGTTACTGAAGACCAACGGGTTTCTGAAGTTCAGGCCATGATGGCAAATTACAAGATATCCGGAGTCCCGGTGCTGCGCGGGAAAAAACTTGCCGGAATCGTTACCAACCGTGATCTCAGGTTTGTGACTGACGGAACCTTGAAAGTCAGCGATGTGATGACAAGTAAAAACCTGGTTACTGCCAAGGTGGGCATTACCCTGGAAGAGTCGAAAACCCTTCTGCACGAGCATCGCATCGAAAAACTTCTCGTTGTCGACGATGATGAGAACCTGAAAGGTCTGATAACCATCAAAGATATTGAAAAGATAAAGAAATACCCCAATTCGGCCAAGGATGACAAGGGCAGGCTGCTTGTTGGTGCTGCCCTGGGTGTCGGCTCAAATTACCTGGCCTGTGCGGAAAAGCTTATTAAGAATGGGGTGGATGTCGTTGTGCTTGATTCAGCCCACGGCCATTCACAAAATGTTGTCAGGGCTGTGGAGGCCTTAACAAAAACCTATCCCGATCTTGAGGTGATTGCCGGCAATGTTGCCACGGCAGAAGGCACTGAAGCACTCATCAAGGTAGGTGCCAGTGCGGTAAAAATCGGTGTCGGTCCCGGCTCCATCTGCACCACACGCATAGTGGCCGGAGTCGGTGTTCCCCAGCTGACTGCAATTAAAAACTGCAGCAGTATAGCCAAGAAATACAATGTCCCCCTGATTGCTGACGGCGGCATCAAGTATTCAGGTGATATCACCAAGGCCATCGGCATCGGGGCCCATTCCATCATGATCGGCTCTCTTTTTGCCGGGGCGGCAGAAACACCGGGTGAGACCTTTCTGTATCAGGGCAGGGCCTACAAGGGATACCGCGGTATGGGCTCCCTAGGAGCCATGAAACAGGGCAGCGGTGACCGATATTTCCAGGAGGATCTGGACAGTGCTTCAAAGATGGTGCCGGAAGGCATTGAAGGCAAGGTGCCCTATAGGGGCCCCTTATCGGAAATGATATATCAGCTTGTCGGCGGTCTCCGTTCAGGCATGGGATACGTTGGTGCAAAGAATATTGAGGAGCTGCGGCAGAAGGCAAAATTTGTCAGGATCACTGCTGCCGGTCTCAAGGAGAGTCATGTCCATGACGTGATCATCACCAAGGAAGCGCCCAATTACCGCATCGAAGGCTAGCCTTTTTTAAAATTGAAAATGGAAAGTGGAAAATTGACCACAATACCATAATGTTACATTCTAACTTTTGCATTTAAACATGGATATCCACGGCGAAAAAATACTCATCCTTGATTTCGGTTCACAATACACCCAGCTGATAGCCCGGCGTGTCCGTGAGGCGCATGTATATTGCGAACTGCATCCTTTTGATATGGATCTTGAGGCCATAAAAGCTTATGGCGCCAAAGGCATTATTCTTTCCGGCGGTCCCAAATCAGTTTATGACGATGGAGCTCCGGCTATCGAAGAGGCTGTCTTTGATCTGGGTATCCCGGTACTCGGCATTTGTTACGGCATGCAGCTTCTGGCCCGCCACTTCGGCGGAAAGGTTGTCCCGGCCGGCAAAAGGGAATACGGCCATGCCGACCTGTTAAGTAAGGGCAGCCCCGGATCTCTTTTTGACGGTTTTTTCATTGAAGGCAAAAGTTCTGTCTGGATGAGCCATGGCGATCATGTTGCAGAAATCCCAGCAGGATTTGAAGTTGTCTCTCATACGGACAATGCGCCTGTTGCAGTCATTCAGAACGTGGACCGCAATCTTTACGGTGTCCAGTTTCATCCCGAAGTGAACCATACACCGAGGGGAGAAGTTCTTATCAATACCTTTGTACGCAAGATCTGCAGCTGCAAGGGTCAATGGACACCCGGCAATATAATTGATGATGCAGTAAGCCGAATCCGTGAAAAGGTAGGCAGCAACAAGGTTGTTCTCGGCCTGTCCGGAGGAGTCGACTCCTCCGTGGCTGCCGCCCTGATCAACCGGGCTATCGGTGATCAGCTCACCTGTGTCTTTGTTGATAACGGTCTGTTGCGCCTGGCTGAAGGCGATCAGGTCATGGCAACCTTTGCCGAGAATATGGGCGTCAAGGTTATAAGGGTGAACAGTGAAGATCGCTTTCTGCAGGCCCTTAACGGCATTACAGACCCGGAGCAGAAACGCAGGATCATCGGCAATCTCTTTATCGAGATTTTTGAGGAAGAGGCAGCTCACATAACTGATGCCACCTGGCTGGCCCAGGGAACCATCTATCCGGACGTCATTGAGTCTGCCGGCGGCAAGACCGGCAAAGCCCACAGCATTAAAAGCCACCATAATGTCGGGGGGTTGCCGGAGTTCATGAAACTGAAACTGCTTGAACCTCTAAAGGAACTGTTCAAGGACGAAGTGCGCGCCATCGGTGAAGAACTTGGACTCCCGCACCAGATGGTCTGGCGCCACCCTTTCCCGGGTCCGGGGCTTGGCGTCCGTATCTTAGGTGAGGTGAAAAAAGAATATGCCGATATCCTGCGACAGGCCGATGCCATATATATTGATGAGCTATACAGCAGTGGCTACTATGATAAGATCAGCCAGGCATTTGCTGTTTTCCTGCCGGTAAAAAGTGTGGGTGTGATGGGGGATGGCCGTACCTATGAGTATGTCATCGCACTCCGGGCCGTGGAAACCAAGGATTTCATGACCGCGGGCTGGACAAAACTCCCTTATGAGCTCATGGGCCGTATTTCCATCAGGATCATAAACGAGGTCAGGGGCGTAAACCGGGTTGTGTATGAT
>JAFDCT010000336.1 GCA_019312695.1 Deltaproteobacteria bacterium
TAATAAAGATTTGCTCCATTTGAAAAATGCAGAAGAACATAATTTAATGCCCCCGGCACATATGGGTAAATTTTCTGTAAATTTGCCACCCGGTTATTGAAGATGACATTCATATCATCCAGGGATAGATTTCCTAGGTGAGGCGATTTCTCAGCTTCTAATTTCTGGATTGTAACATCACCACCCCCCACCAGGTAAATCAGGATATTGCCAAGGCCGAACAGGTCATAACCAAACATGTTCGCTGTATGGTAATAATCATAATCAAAATCTATCCAGCGGTAGTTCCCGGTTTCCCTATCAAGGAGAATATGATCACGCCGGATATCCCCATGCTTTTGTCCCCGTTCATGGAGAAACTGTATGGCTTGGACCAATTCACTGTATATAATCAAATAGCCGGGCAGATTCTGATGGAAAAACTCCTCATGGTTTTCAGACCGTTTGGAGATAAGGTCATCAAAACGTTTTCCCCTTATGAAGTCAAGAATCCGGACGATATTTCCAGCTTCATCCCGTATAGATGTCCCGTGCATGAAATTCTTATGATCTGCGACCATATCCAGTATTGCAGCCTCTTTCCCAGGACTGCGCACGCATTTGAAGATTATTTCCCCTACCTTGGCTTCAATTTCCTCATGAAAGACCAGTTTAATGATCTTTGTCTCACCATCCGTGAGATCAATAGCTCTTTTGACCCAGTATTTAGGTTCATCGTCAAGGCCGAAACGCCCTTCCTTTTCACAGTTTTTAACGAGATAGGGTCTGTCGCCAAGTATTACGACGTCATCATAATCAACCCTGAAGAAATCGGAGGTATCCCTATGGATCTTGAACCTTTTGGGAACACGGTCCCGGCCAAATTTTGCCGCAATGATTTCTACCAGTTCAGACCTGGAGAAATCTTTATAAATTCTCGTATCAGATTCCATGTTTATGCAATTTTATCATACCACAGGCTAATACACAATTGTCGATATATTTCCAGGAAGCGTTAATGCGGAAAATAGCAGCCGGGATATCAGGACATTCATTTTTCACATAATTTTTACACTCAAGAATTATTCAGTCTGCCTGAAATAAAATTCACATAAAGTTTTTAGTTACACAAAAAAAAGAGGCGCCGAACAGGCGCCTCTTTCAAAAGATGTTTCAGAAATTAAAACTTCTTATTTCATTGTTGAAGCTTCAGCATGACTCTGCATTTTAATTTCAACTTTTTCGGTCAGGCCTTCGTAGTACTCTCTGAGGATGACAAGTACTTCATCTCGGCCGAAATGATCCGGAATCTCAGCACCTTCTGATAACGCCTTACGCAATTTGGTGCCGGAAAGGACCACACGGTCATCTTTGGTATGCGGGCAGGTCCGCAGGGAAGCCATACCATCACACTTGAAGCAGTAGAAAGTCCAGTCGATTTTCAGCGGCTGGCAGAGAAGTCGTTTACCTGAATCTTCCGGCTTGGGAATCTCGTCAAAGATATACTGGGCGTCGAACAGACCGTAGAAGTCACCGACACCGGCATGGTCGCGGCCAATAATCATGCGGTTAACGCCGTAGTTCTGACGGAAGGTAGCATGAAGCAAGCCTTCACGGGGGCCGGCATAACGCATATCAAGGGGGTAGCCGCCCTGTACAACGTTATCTTTGACAAAATATCCGTCGATCAGGGTATTGATACACTTGATCCGGACTTCTGCAGGAATATCACCGGGTTTCAGGGAACCGACCAGCGAATGGATGAAGACACCATCACACACTTCTGTAGCTATTTTTGCCAAAAATTCATGCGAGCGGTGCATGGGATTACGGAGCTGCAGGGCGGCGACATCTCCCCAGCCACGTTCATCAAAAAGGGCTCTGGACTGTTTAGGGGTCATGTAGGTGCCTGCGAACTTTTCCGGGAAATCACCTTCGGAAAGCACCTTGACCGGGCCGGCAAGGTTAAAATCCTTCTGAGCCATAACCATCTGGACGCCGGGATGGTCTTCAAGAGCCACCTCCCAGAATTTTTCACTGTCGGGACCGTTACCTTTATAGACTTTTTCACATTCCCACTTTTTATCAGCTTCGGTCATCTCATATTTTTCAGTTATCTTCATGGTAGCCATGATTTGCCCGGCATTATTTTTCAGGGCAATCTCATCACCGGTATGTATCTCGTTCGCATCTTCCGTGGAGCAAGAAAGAGTTACCGGCACCGGCCAGAAGGTGCCATCGGAAAGAAGAAAATTCTCACAGACGCTTTTCCAGTCAGCCCTGGTCATAAAACCGTTCAGGGGGCTGAAGCCGCCTATACCCATCATGATAAGGTCGCCATTCTCGCGACCCGAAATGGATATTGTTTTTAATTTCGCTGCTTTTTCCAATTCGGCCTCAAGCTCTGTGCCGTGGAGCAGGCAGCATACTAAACCTTTTCCGCCATGTGGTGGTACCAATTTCGACATAATAGTTCTCCTTTATCAGTTATTTATAGTAATAAAAAACCGGCAGTGAAATTACTGAACCTTGATTCATTTTCGCGCCCAACATTATTAAGAGGAGCTGTAATTGTCAAGGAAAAAAGTGGCTCTTTGATAGACTTTTCCTGCAACTTTTCATATTTATCAGCCGGTATTTTTACCCTATTGATATGTTAGATTTATCTGAGCCTAAGACCTAACGAGTTGACAGTATTATGTATTCCCCAACTTTTGTCTGTTTTTGTTGAGGAGTTTCTTCTCTGCAACGTTGTTTTAGAATACATTTTTCTTCAACTCCCTTTCCGCAATACATTTTTACAAGATTTTTTCTGATAACATCTGTTGGCTTTTTCTTTCACAAAAAAAATATAAAAAAATTTGATGCCAGTTATAGATCCTGCACAGATAATTTCAGAAAAACAATCGCTTGATAACCTTTCCCTTTGAAAGATTGGTTACAATGTATTAATTACATGTTTGGCAATTCATATAATCAGGGAAAAAATTAATTTTTTTATAATATTTCAGGCAGGCAGGTGATTATGGCAAGGGTTTTCAACAGTAACAGCGCAACCGACAAAACAATCAGGGCCATTGACCGTAAACGTGAGCAGGAAAGGCGCTTTATGCTCTCCCAGGCTTTCAAGAATGCTGAAGAGCTCTCAACAAGGCTTGTTCAACGGCTCATTGATCGTCATATTATTGAAACCACATCGGAACAGGCCATGCGTGATCTTTTTACCGATCAGCTTCGTTCCATTTCCAACATGGAAGAATTTGATATTCAGTTCAAGATAGCTCCTTTGCGGAATTTGGCTACAGACCCCAATTTCATCAGTCTGTACCTGACCCAGTATATCATCGAGGATCTTGTCGACCATCCAAAGGTACAGGACGTCTTTGGTGACGATCTTGATATTTATCTCACGGTTGATTCAGTTCTGAACAAGATTAGGCCTTCATAATTTCCAAAGCGGCCTCTTTTCAGCATATACCCCATGCCGATCATTCATCCTGATGATGTTCCCACTCTCGTTTATGCCAATGAAAAAGGAGAAATAAAAAACTTCTCTGAGCTTTATATGGCAGGGAGAAGCGGCACTTTTTTTTCCAAACCCCTTCCAGATGATCTTATCCCACTCCCGGATGGCAGTGAACTTTTCCTGCTGCCGGATAGAAAACCAATAGGTATCTCACCCGCAGATGACGGAGCGGCACTGTTTGACCACGACCCGGCGGCTCCTAATGAAATGATACAGGCGGTTGCCGCTTTCATGGCTCCCGCACACACCGCTATCCACAGTGCTGCCTATGAGCCGGTGCGGGATGACATCCCCCCACTACCTCTGTTCGCCTATACGGCTGTTGGTTGGCATAAAGGCAGATTCTGGGTCTCAGCCTTCCGCTCTGATCCTGACAACAGGCAGGATGCACAATCTTTTGATCTTGAAAAGATAAAAAGAAACACTGTCAGGCTGCTCAAAAATAAATCAGGCAACAGGCTTATTCAGCACCTGGGAAAATGTTGTCTTTCCTATGGCTGTCCCGCAGCAAGGAATTATTTTCTCGGCCGCTGGGAGGCGCCTCTGCCAACTTCGCCGGTATGCAATGCCAGATGTGTCGGTTGCATTTCCCTGCAGCCTTCGGGCTGTTGTCCCGCCACCCAGGACCGTATAGCTTTTGTACCGAGGGTTTCTGAGATAACTGAAATTGCGGCGGGACACCTTAAAACAGCCCCCGGTTCAATAGTCAGTTTCGGACAGGGGTGTGAGGGAGAGCCGCTTTTACAGGCTGAAATTTTGGAAAAATCCATACGCTCAATACGAAAACGGACAAATTGCGGTACCATCAATCTTAACAGTAATGCAAGCCTGCCTGATAAAATCGAACGGCTTGCCAAGGCTGGTCTGGACAGTTTAAGGGCAAGTATGAACAGTGCCCGTGAATCATGCCATACACGATACTACAGACCTGTTAATTTTTCTTTAAGGGAAGTTGTTAAATCGATAGATATTATGAAAAAGGCAGAAAAATTTGTTTCGCTTAATTATTTTATCATACCGGGCTTTACTGATGATCCGGACGAATTTGACGCATTCTGCGACCTTATTGAAAAGCATAGGCCCGACCTTATCCAGCTGCGGAATCTTAATATGGACCCTGACTGGTATTTTGAAACAGTCGGCTATAATCCTGGTGCTCATCAACCCATGGGAATACGCAACTGGCTTGCTGAGCTCAAAAAACACTTCCCCATGCTTCGTTTTGGTTACTTTAATCCCTCTTTGCGATAGTCATCATATGCCTGAGCTTCACGGTATTATTTTTTTTGACCTAGACGACCGAATTAACAAAGGAAAATATAAAATTATGATAAAGTTTATATGATTGATATAATTTAAAAGTTTATATGATTGATATAATTTAATTGACCTTTGTGCATTTATTGCCTATCCTTTATAAAGAATGATTCTCAATTTATTATTAGTTTTGGAGGTATGTCGTGAATGAACTAGACAACAATATGCGCCTTACCAGCCAGCGCCAGGTTATTTTAGAAGAGTTAAAAAAAGTGAAATCGCATCCCACCGCAAATGAGGTTTATGATATGGTGCGGAAAAGACTACCCAGAATCGGACTCGGCACCGTCTACCGCAATCTGGACCTCCTGGCTGAGAAGGGAATTATCAATAAACTGGAGGTTGGTGGTGAACAAAAACGCTTTGATGGCGACACTTCACCGCATTATCATATTCGCTGCGTTAAATGCAACCAGGTTGAGGATATTTTTATTGAAAGAGCTAAAGGACTCGAAAAAAGCGCAGCTTCCAGCTGCAAATATAAGATACTGGATCACCACGTTCAGTTTTCCGGTATTTGTTGCAAGTGCCTTCCAGAAACATAATCTTTTTAACGAAAGCTGACTCGGGCGAATCTTCGCTTCCCTACCTTGATTAAAATCTCACCCTCCGGCTGAACAGTATATTCTGTATCAAGCACTTTTTCATTGTCTAGAGAAACAGCCTGCTGTTTAATCAGGCGGCGGGCTGCAGAGGTTGATTCGGTCAGGCCTGCCACTACGAGCAGCTTGGGAAGCCAGACTTCACCGTCTGCTTTTACCAGTATAATCTCAGGTATATTTTCCGGCAGCCCATGATACTTAAAGACCTGCTCGAATGATTCTTCAGCCTTTACAGCCCCCTCTTCTTGATAAAACCTGGCAGTGAGCTCATATGCCAGCTTTTTCTTAATATTCTTCGGATGCTTCTTCCCATTCTGCATATCAGCAGCTAAAACCTCTATTTCTGCTGCCGACATATCACTCAGCAACTCATAATAACGGAACATGAGAGTATCTGAGATTGACATCACCTTGCCGTAAATATCATCGGCTGATTCGGTAATGCCAATATAATTGCCGAGCGATTTACTCATCTTATTGACGCCGTCGAGACCTTCAAGCAGGGGCATGGTAACTACGACCTGAGGCTCCTGGTCCCAGGAGCGCTGCAAATCCCTGCCCATGAGGAGGTTGAATAACTGGTCTGTACCACCCAACTCAACATCTGATTCAAGGGCCACCGAGTCATAGCCCTGAATCAATGGATATAAAAATTCATGGATACTGATAGGTTTTTCATTGTCAAATCTGACCCTGAAATCTTCACGCTCAAGCATGCGGGCTACGGTAAGCTGCGAAGCGAGTCTGATCATGTCATACGACGTCAGTTTGCTCAGCCAGGAACTGTTGAATACAACTTTTGTCTTTTGGGGATCGAGAATCTTAAATATCTGTTCCTTGTATGTCTCGGCATTTCTTTTAACGTCTTCAATAGTCAGTGGTTTTCTGGTTTCCGACTTACCCGTGGGATCACCTATCATGCCTGTAAAATCACCGATCAAAAAATAAATATCATGTCCCAGATCCTGGAAATGTTTCATTTTCTGGATCAGCACCGTATGTCCCAGGTGCAGATCCGGTGCTGTCGGATCAAAACCTGTTTTAATCTTCAGCGGTACACCGCTTTCACGGGATTTTTTTAGTTTACGCACCAGGTCATCACGGGATACAACATCAACTGTACCCCGCTCAATCAGTGATATCTGTTCATCAATAGTATAATTCATGGCTCTACGTATTGTATAAAAACTCCAGAATCTTATAAAAAACTACTTGGCGTATTCCACTGCCCTTGTCTCACGAATAACTGTAACCCGTATCTGGCCTGGATAGGTTAATTCTTTCTCAATGGCATGAGCAATATCCTGGCTCATCAGGGTAGCATCAGTATCCGAAACATCGCCACTGTTGACTACAATACGGAGATCTCTTCCTGCCTGAATGGCATACGATTTTTCAACACCATCGAATGAATTAGCAATCTTTTCGAGATCCTCAAGACGTTTTACATAGGTCTCAAGCATTTCCTTGCGTGCACCAGGACGGGCACCTGAAAGGGCATCAGCTGACTGTACAAGTACATCGAGAACACTTTCAGGTGTAACATCTTCATGATGTGAAGCTATAGCATGTATTACTTCCTGGGCCTCACCGTATTTTTTAGCCAGATCACTGCCTATTATTGCATGAGAACCTTCTACCTCATGATCAACCGCTTTACCGATATCGTGCAACAGGCCGGCTCTTCTTGCCTGTTTTGCATCAATACCCAGTTCGTCGGCCATTATACCGCAGAGAAAAGCCACTTCCACAGAATGCTGCAGCATGTTCTGACCATAACTGGTCCTGTATTTCAAACGACCAAGGAGTTTTATTAACTCGACATTAAGACCATGAACCCCGACATCAAAGGTAACCTGTTCACCCGCTTCACGCATGGTTACCTCCAGCTCCTTCGCAACCTTTTCCACAATCTCTTCGATACGGGCCGGATGGATTCTGCCGTCAACGATGAGTTGTTCCAGTGAGAGTCTTGCCACCTCACGTCGAACCGGGTTGAATCCTGAAAGTATTACTGCCTCAGGCGTGTCATCAATAATAATATCAATGCCGGTAGCGGCCTCCAGGGCACGAATATTTCGACCCTCCCTTCCAATAATCCGCCCCTTCATCTCCTCGCTCGGCAGAGGCACAACTGAGACTGTCCGCTCAGCAACGTAATCACCGGCATAACGCGAAATAGCCAAGGCCAGTATATTTTTAGCTTTACGGTCAGCCTGGATCTTCATTTCATTTTCAATTCGGACCAGTTTCTTCCCGGCCTCCAAACGGGCCTCACTTTCAATACTCTCCATAAGGAGTTTTTTGGCCTCTTCTCGAGAGATACCTGCAATCCTTTCAAGTTTGAAACGCTGCTCCTCAATTAAGGCCTCAGCCTTTCTGGTCTCCTTCTCAAGATGTTTTTCCTGCTGCACAAATGACTGTTCCCGCCGCAGCAGATCTGTCTCCCGCTTATCCAGCAGATCAATCTTTCTCTCTATCTGGTCAAGTTTCTGGCTGAGACGTTTTTCTTCCAGGACAATCTCTGATTTCCTTTCCCGAATATCCTTTTCGGCCTCCTGCTTAAGCTGGTATGCCTCATCCTTGCTTTGCAGTTGAACTTCCTTCTTTATCTGCTCTGCTTCCCGTATTGCCTTTTCAATGAGTTGTTTGCCCTGGCTTTCAATATTTTTCTGGTGTATTTCGGTAAAACGTTTTCGAATATAAATACCGATGGCAATACCAACAAAAATACCAACCAGTATGAAGGCAACTGCCTGGAGTGTTTCATTGACTATATTCACGGAGTTGAACCTCCCGATGCTATGAAAGCTTTTTCCGGCTGCCGGCCCGATAAAATAATACCAGGGCAAGAGGCCGCTAAAAGCTATTGTCTGAATTTACTTAGAGAAAAAGAAAACGAGGCGGGAATCAGCTTTCACATCAGCTGGCAAGTGAATCCCGGATAAGAATTCCGGCTTGCCTTCCTATGTCATTTCCGCAGAAAGAAAATGTCTTTAAACATCAAATGAACTTTCTACCGGAAAGAATTAAATACTCAGCTCCCCTAAACCATCAGCAGGAGTTCAACTATGGAAATACCTAATAAACA
>JAFDCT010000337.1 GCA_019312695.1 Deltaproteobacteria bacterium
GCCCTGGAAGAGCTCGTCCTGGAAAAAGCAAAATAACCGGGATTGCAAGCAGAAATTTCATCCAATTTGGAGGATTTGTAGTTTTTCGCCATTTGCATTTAAGCATCTTAAGGTGCAGTCAGGTTTGTTTTGGCAAACTTCGGAGGTGAGGATGTGAAAAAACGTGGAAAGAAGGTTCATAAATCCAGTGCCATGAGTAAACACCAGAAGATCCTCATTGGCATTGCCATAACTTTCCTGCTTTATTCACTTTTGGGCTTCCTGGTGCTTCCCGTGGTATTGAAAAGTATCCTTGAAAATAAGCTTTCCCAGAATCTCAAACGTGAAGTCACCATCGAAAATATCCAGATAAATCCTTATCTCCTGCGGGTTGCCGTCAGCAATTTCCAGGTCCAGAATCACGCCCGAGACCATAAGTTTATCGCCTTTGACCAGTTACACATCGACCTGGAAGGGGTCTCAATCTTTAAAAGAGCACTGGTTGTCAAGTCCCTGGTCTTAAACGGCCCCAGGGTGAACATTGCCCGTTATAAGGACCTGACTTACAACTTTTCGGATATAGCAGTAGGATCAGGTCAAAAGAAAAAGACACCGGCCAAACCTTTTCTTTTTTCACTCAACAATATTGAAATACTTAACGGCGCCATTACTTTTCTTGATGAACCGAAAGACACGACCCACAGAGTCCGCAGCCTAAATTTTGCCATCCCTTTCCTGTCCAATGTTGTGCACCATGTGGAAATTCATGTGGAGCCCTCCCTTACCGCCATCATAAATAATACGCCGGTAAATCTATCGGGCCGGACCATCCCGTTTCATAATACCCGCAGCACAGTTTTTGACATCCGGGCCGGCAAGCTCAATATACCCGACTATCTATCCTATCTGCCCCGCAAGGGAAATTTAACCCTGAAATCCGGTTTTTTAGACATCACTGCAACCCTGGGGTTTGAAATGCAGGCCGGCAATAAGCCGACCGTTACACTGGCAGGCGACTTTTCCATCAGGGAAATTGATTTAGCCACCGAGGATGAAACGTACCTGGCAATACCCCAGGTTGATATAAAACTGGTTGAGGCCAAACCCCTGGAGATGAATTTTCACTTTTCGCATTTCTCCATTGCTGAACCCGAATTTCAGCTGTACAGCACCCTGGACGGCGATCTCTTTCCCCTGGCCCTTTTAGCGGAAAACAGTAAGCCAAAAGCTGATGAACCGGGGACTAAAGACAACGACTCGGCCTTAAAACTGGTTGTGGATGAGATAGCTTTAAACCGCGGCACACTCCATTTTAAAGACCAGAGCAATACTGAACAATTCCAGGCTACCTTGCAGCCTATTGACATAAAGGTCATGAACCTCTCGACCCGGGAAGGCGCAGAAGCTTCCTATAAAATCTCTATGCTGACCGAAGCAGAAGAGAATATTGCCATAAACGGTATGATGAGCCTGAGTCCTTTTGGCACAAAACTGCATATCGCATTTCAGGATATGCAGATCCCACGCTACAGCCCTTACTACAGTGAATTTATCCTTCCCAGGATAATGGAAGGCAGCCTTGATCTTTCTGCAGATATTTCCTTCATGCGGAGCGGGAATGCCAACAAACTGAAAGCAGACAATATAACAGCTGCATTTGGTTCTGTTGCAGTCAATGACAGGAATAACGGCAAAATTCTTGCCATCCCTTCATTTGAGATGAAAGAGACCTCCCTTGACCTGAATGAACGCGAGATTATCGTCGGTGACCTTGCAAGCAGCGATGGAGATATTCACCTGGAACGACAAAAAGAGGGATTTGTTCTTCTGAAGGAACTGCTTAGGCCAAGGGAAGAGCAGAAGAAAACTGATGCTGCAGAGGCAGATACTTCTCCCCGGTGGTCAGTAAAGCTGAAAAAAAGCGCTATCAGTCAATACAGTATCTTTCTGCTGGATCATACCTTTGCAGAACCGACAACTGTGGTGTTTGACAATCTCCGCCTCTCTGCTGAAAATATTTCAAACATTGAGAACCAGAAGGGTATGATCGATCTTGGGCTGCGTGTTGACAAAATGGGCATCATTTCAATAAAGGGGCCGGTCAATATTACACCCCTGTCATTTTCGCTGACTCTTGATGCTGCCGACGTGCAGGTTAAAAACCTGCAGCCCTATTTTGCCGACAAGGTCACACTGGCCAACAGTGACGGTAATGTATCGCTCAAAGGACAACTCAAGGTTTCAAAGGACAAGGATCAGGCAATATCAGCGCAATTCAAGGGAAATGGAAGTATTACTGACTTCGTCTCCTTTGACCCCCAGGCCGGGGAAGAATTCCTTAAGTGGAAAAATCTCCGCCTTGGGGAAATGGATTATGACTCAGGTCGTTTTGCCTTCAGGATCAAGGAGGTCCTCTGGCAGGACTTTTATAATAAAATTATCGTTTTTGAGGATTCCAGCGTGAATCTCAAAGCAGTCATGAAGGGCCCATCTGGACAAGGCGTGGGACCCCTTGAAGCAGATGCACCGGAAAAGGCTCCTGCGAAAAGCAGATCCCTGCTGGTTGAAATTGACTCTGTCAAGCTTGATAACGGGGAAATCGCCTTTCTGGACCGCAATATAACTCCGAATTATACCAGCAGTTTTTCGGAATTAACCGGAACAATCACAGGATTGTCATCCCGGGCTGATGTGACGGCAGAGATAAATATCAGCGGCAATCTTGACCAACATGCGCCGCTGCGAATTACCGGCAGGGTGAATCCTTTGCGGGATGAATTATATGCAGATCTGGTTCTTAATTTCAATGATATTGAATTAAGCCCCACAAGTCCTTATACTGGAAAATTTGTCGGTTATACTGTGTCCAAGGGCAAGCTCTCTCTCGACCTGCACTACCTGGTGGAAGGTAGAAGCATAACTGGGAAGAACAAGGCATTCCTTGACCAATTCACCCTTGGGGATACGGTTGAAAGTCCTGATGCCATGAGTCTCCCGGTAAAGCTTGCAATTGCCCTGCTCAAAAACCGTCAGGGTGAAATTATCTTGAATGTCCCGGTTGAAGGCAACCTTGACGACCCAGAGTTCAGCATAGGAGGAGTTGTTTTCAAGGCGATCGTTAACCTGATAGCTAAGGCCGCTACCTCCCCATTTGCTCTCCTCGGTGCCATCATTCCTGACGGTGAAGATCTGCAGTATGTTGAGTTTGAGCCCGGCAGTACCCATATTGCCGTAGAATACACTGCCAATCTTGAGGCTGTTGCCAAGGCCCTGTACGAAAGGCCAGGCCTGGAAATGGATATTAGGGGCGATGTCAAGGCTGATGAGGAAAAACCTGTTCTGCACGAAAAGCAGTTTGCCCGGCTGCTGAAAAATGAAAAATTAAAAGAACTGACCAGGAAAAAAGAAATGGTTCTCGACCAGGAACAGATAATTATTGAGCCTGAAGAATATGAGACTTTTCTGAAAAAAGTCTACAAGGAGGCAACATTTGAAAAACCGAAGAACTTTATTGGCCTGGACAAGAAACTGCCGGCAGAGGAAATGGAAAAACTGTTACGTGACAATATAAAAATAACATGGGACGACCTGCGTTTGCTGGCTATTGGCAGGGCAAATGCCGTAAAGGCCTTCCTGGTTGAGGCCGGCCCGGTCGAACCGGAAAGAATTTTTATTGTTGAGCCGATAATCGCAGAAGGGGAAGGTGGTTACAAACGAGCTGAAATGATAATTAAATAAAAAACGAATCAATCATCTTTCCCCACCTGGTTCCGCCGCATGCGTATATTCATCAGGAGCCCTATACCGATAAGGGTTGTCATCAAAGATGATCCGCCATAACTGAACATGGGCAGCGGGATTCCCACCACCGGCAAAAACCCCATGACCATCAGCAGATTGATGATCGCCTGCCAGAAGATCAGCGATACGATACCGAAAGCCAAAAGCACCCCGAACTTATCCCGGGACACAAGACAGACATTCAAACCCCAGAGGATCATGAAGAAATAAACGGCAAGAAAGAAAAGAGAACCGGCAAAGCCCCATTCTTCCGCCCAGACTGAAAAGGCAAAATCGGTATGGCGTTCCGGCAGGAAGTGGAGATGGCCCTGGGTTCCTTTCAGATAACCTTTGCCGAATTTAAGACCGCTGCCCACGGCAATTTTCGACTGCATGATATGATAGCCGCTGTTGGTCGGATCGCTTTCCGGGTTCAGAAAGGTTTCTATACGCTGCCTCTGGTAGGGCTTTAAAAAAAACTTCCAGCCAATGGGAATTACCGCCGCGCCTGTCCCGAAAATAATACCGATCGTCGACCATTTCAGCTTAACGAACAGGGTCATTGAAATAAAGATACCGGCAAACATGAGCGCTGTCCCCAGGTCGGGCTGCTTGAGAACCAGGACAAAAAACAATCCGGTAAGGCCAATGGGTACCAGCAGTTCTCCGAGAGTAAAGCCGTGTCCGGTATCCTTGCGGTAATAGTAGCTTGCCAGAGAGATGACCAGCATGAGCTTTGCCGGTTCAGAGGGCTGCAGCCGGAAAAAACCGAGATTGATCCAACGCTGGGTCCCGGCAATGCTGCCGCCCAGGAATAAGGCGGCCAGCAGCAGCCCGACGACCATGAAATAAAGTGGATAATTCCACTTGAGCAGCAGCCGGTAGTCGAAGAGATGAATGATAATGATAAAAGAAATACCGGCGACGAAAAAGAAAAGCTGGCGTAGGAACAAATGGATTGTGGCATCGCCGCCGGCATAGGTGGCGCTGTATAGATTGATCAGCCCCATGATAGCAATCAAAAGCACTGCCGCAAGCATGACCCAGTCAAAGTTTTTTATCAGCTGTCTGTCAATACGCAACATTATTTTTATCTACTTATCTTCCAAAAAATTCTGCATAACTTTTATACATTCTTAAATAATTTAAAAGTTGAGGAAAAATTTATCTGATCCTGTTTTCATCAATTCCTTAGTCATCATTTATTTGTTTTTCATTGCAGTGAGGCCTGTTTTTCCTGAATCTCATCTGGTTTTGGCTCCATTTTTTTGGCAAAATACTTTTCCAAAACCTTCTTGGCAACGGGTGCTGCGGCTGAGCCGCCGTGACCGCCGTGCTCCACCAGAACCGTCACGGCGATTTCGGGATTCTCCGCCGGGGCAAAACTGGTGAACCAGGCATGGTCCCTGTGTTTATAGACTACATCCTCCTCGTCAGTCTCCTTATACTTCTCCATGGTCACAACCTGGGCCGTGCCCGTCTTACCGCCCACCGTTATATCCTTTAATTTTGCTGCATTACCGGTGCCGTGCCTGTCATTTACTGCTCCTACCAGGCCATCCCGGATCAAGGCCAGGTAATTATCCAGCCCCATAAGCTCCACATCCACTGTGGGGTCAAACTTCTTGATGACCTGCCCTTCGGGATCAATTATCTTTTCAACCAGGAAAGGCTTGTAGAGCATACCGCCATTGGCAAGAGCGACTGTCATCTGGCAGACCTGCAGGGGTGTGACAAGATTAAATCCCTGCCCTATTGCAATGGAAAGAGTTTCCCCTTCCTGCCAGGGTTCGCCTTTAGCCAGTTTTTTCCAATTGGCAGTCGGTATAAGGCCGGACTTCTCATATTCGAAAGCAATATTTGTTTTATGGCCCAACCCCATGTTGTTGGCATACTCGGCCAGCACATCGACCCCGACCAGCAATCCTACCCTGTAAAAATATACATCGCATGATTCTGCCAGGGCCCGATGCAGACTTACCGGACCGTGCCCACCCTCTTTCCAGCATCCGTATCTGCGGTTACCGAA
This sequence comes from Deltaproteobacteria bacterium, assembly GCA_019312695.1. GTDB lineage: Bacteria > Desulfobacterota > Desulfobulbia > Desulfobulbales > BM004 > BM004. The sequence goes on from JAFDCT010000337.1 coordinate 5,789, forward strand.
CGTCATGGACCCGGAACAGTAAAAGACCGTACTGGAATTGATCACTCCCTTAGAAAGTCCGGCAAGGGCAGTGACAACCTTGTAGGTCGAGCCCGGAGGGTATTGCCCCTGTATGGTCTTATGGACCAGTGGCCGCTTGATATCATTAAGCAACCCCTGCCAGTTCTTAGTCGAGATGCCTCCGACAAAATCTTCCAGGTGGACCGGTGGGGCACTGGCAAAAACCAGAATGCGGCCCGAGTTCACATCCATGGCTATAACAGCCCCTGCCTTACCGACCATGGCCTTTTCCGCCTCAATCTGCAGATCAAGGTCAATGGTAAGCTGCAGGTCATTGCCCGGCAGGGGTTCTTTGCCCTTCAACTGGCGCTGCTCAAAACCGTGGGCATCAAC
>JAFDCT010000338.1 GCA_019312695.1 Deltaproteobacteria bacterium
CTTGATGCCATGTTGGAAAAAATTGCTGACTTCTATGATGAAGAGGTCGACCAGGCTGTCGAAAACATGACTGCCATGATCGAGCCGTTTATGATGGTTTTTCTCGGTGGCATAATAGGTGGGCTGGTTGTTTCCATGTACCTGCCGATCTTTAAAATGGGCGAGGTTGTCGGGTAAGAAAAAATATTAAAGCAAACTGTGTAGAGGCAATATATGGGAGAAATAATAGGTGTTCTTGGCCGGGAAATCTTAGACTCACGCGGCAATCCAACTGTAGAAGTTGATGTCTATCTTGATTCCGGTGCCATGGGCAGAGCTCTTGTCCCTTCAGGGGCATCAACAGGTAAACGGGAGGCTCTTGAACTGAGGGATACCCGAAAAAAAAGATACCTTGGAAAAGGTGTGCAGCAGGCTGTTGCCAATGTTAATGAGCTGATCGGCCCGGCTCTCATCGGGCTTGAGTCCACACAGCAAGTAAGCATTGATGAGACAATGCTGAAACTTGATAATACGGCCAACAAGAAAAAACTCGGCGCCAACGCCATACTGGGTGTTTCCATGGCTGTGGCCCGTGCCTCGTCCATTGAACTTGATTTACCTCTGTACACTTATATCGGCGGTGTAAATGCCAAAATCCTTCCGGTACCAATGATGAACGTGTTAAACGGCGGTGCCCATGCTGACAATAATGTAGACATCCAGGAATTCATGATAATGCCTCTCGGGGCGCCCTCTTTTGCTGAAGCCTTGCGGTCAGGGGTGGAAATTTTTCACAGCCTGAAAGGTGTGTTGAAAAAAGCCGGGCTCCAGACTGCGGTTGGAGATGAAGGGGGGTTTGCCCCAAATCTGCGCTCCAATGAAGAAGCGATAGAGTCCTTACTCAAAGCAATCCACCAGGCTGGCTACAAACCCGGAAAAGATGTTGCAATCGCTTTGGATGTTGCTGCCAGTGAGCTTTATAATGCAAAAGAAAAATGCTATATCATGGCCGCAGAGAAAAAGAAGAAAAAAACATCGGCTGAACTCATAGATTTCTACGCTGACTGGGTCAAGAAATACCCCCTTGTTTCCATTGAGGACGGCCTGGATGAGAGTGATTGGGGCGGCTGGGCCGAATTATCAAAACAATTAGGCGACAAAGTACAGTTGGTTGGTGATGATATTTTTGTCACCAACACAAAAATCCTGGCCGAAGGCATAGCAAAAAACATTGGCAATTCCATCCTTATAAAACTCAACCAGATTGGTACGGTTACCGAAACAATCGATGCCGTGGACATGGCACACCGGGCCGGTTATACTGCTGTTATATCACATCGTTCCGGTGAAACAGAGGACACAACCATCGCCGACCTGGCAGTAGCCCTCAATACCGGACAGATTAAGACCGGCGCACCCTCACGAACTGACCGGGTGGCCAAATATAACCAACTTTTACGCATTGAAGAGGAACTCGGCGCAACTGCTATTTATGCAGGCACAAGAAGCATTTTCTCGAAATGACCCTCAGGGTCTCTGATGCCTGACAAAGAATGATTGTCAAACATATTTTATTGTCTCTGCGCATCACGGCATAAATGCCTTGACTGCAGAGGCAGATAATTTTTCAGTTCTTGACAAATAGCAGTAATTTTGATTAGTTGTGATTTATTATACCAAAAGGAGGACCTCGGCATATGACACTGACAAAAGCTGACCTTGTTCAGAAGGTTTACAAAAGTCATGATAACTTGACAAAAGCGCAGGCCACCCAAGCTGTGGAAGCCTTGCTGAGTACTATGAAAGATTGTCTCGCCAGCGGGGAAGAACTTCTGATAAGCGGTTTTGGCAAATTCAATGTCAAAGACAAGAATGCCAGGCGGGGCAGAAATCCGCAGACCGGCGAAGAACTAATCCTTGATCCAAGACGGGTGATCACCTTTAAACCTTCAGGGATACTGCGTTCAAAAATTAATGATTGATGCACGCAGTTTAAGCGAATAGTTTATCCCGGGTTATAATTATCCGTTAAAGATTTGCTGGGAGGTTTTCCATTATGGAAAAACCTCCCTTTTAATTTTTGCCCAGCGAACCATGCCCCCAGTCCTAACAATCAAAAATATAGGTCTATCCCAGGTTGATTTCAATGATCTCTCTTACGCAATTGCCCCAATTCCTGAAAGCGAGATCGATTCCACACTGAAGGCGTCAATTGCCAGGCATGGTATCCTGCACCCTCCTATTGTCAGAGAAATTACTCCTGTCTCCTATACAATAATAGCCGGCAGAAAAAGATTACTTGCCTGGCGTTCTCTGGCAAAAGAACAAACATGTCATTGTCTGGTTATTTCCCGACAAATTCCGGAATTTGAAATTTTCCATATTCTGCTTGCCGAAATCCAGCTTGTTCGGCAGCTTACCATGGTCGAAAAAGCTCTCTTCCTGCAAAAAATTGCGGCAGTTGCAGAAGAGAAACAGATTGTGAAAGAATTTTTGCCACGTTTAAATCTTGCCCCGGATCCTTCTGTAATGAAACAAACCCTGCGACTGCTCGAACTCGAAGCACCTATTCTCAAGGACATACACCAGGGATATATAAACGAAACAGTTGCCCGTGATTTTGTCACATTGCCATTGCAGGACAGATCGATTCTTTTTGAAATAGTTGCCTCTTTACGTCTCAGTTTAAGCAACCAGAAGAAACTGCTGCAAATCTGCAGGGAACTGGCCAGCCGGGAAAATAAAAGTATAACAGCATTACTTGCTACCCCTGAGGTGCAAGCCATTCTCCATCATCCGGATGCCAACCCGCCTCAAAAAACCAAAAATCTAATGACCTGGCTTGCCCGCAGGCATAAATCTCGATCCATACATGCCGAAGAGGAATTCAACCGTTTTGTCAATGAAATTCGATTGCCCAGGAATGTTTCTGTTGCACACACTCCTTTTTTTGAAGATGATGCGGTGACGCTTTCCATCACGTTTCGTAACAGGAGCTTTCTCCTACAAGCCTGGGAAAAAATAAAACATGTTACCCGTGACAACGAAAATTAAGCAATGTTTGCAAAACTGCAGCAATCAGGACAGACATGATATGCTCCTGGCAGCAGCAGAGGCAGCATTAAGGGCAGGGAGCCTGCTGCAGGAACTATTTGCGCAGCCGCACCAGATCCGGCATAAGTCGGTTATCGATCTTGTAACCGAAGCGGACCTGGCTGCGGAAGAATTGATTCTTGAAATTCTGCATCACAAATCTCCCGGCACAAAAATCCTGTCTGAAGAATCCCTTGCCACATATGATGCTATACCTGATGAACCTGTCTGGATCGTTGATCCCCTTGACGGCACCACAAACTTTGCCCACAATTTCCCCTGGTTTGCAGTCTCCATCGCCCTTTATGCCGAGGGCAGCAGCCAGGTGGGGGTTATTTACAATCCCATTCAGCAGGAACTTTTCTGCGCCACGCTTGCCGGCGGGGCCTGGCTGAATGATGCCCCCATCAGGGTATCTGAAATTTCATTGCTGCAAAATGCTCTTGTGGCAACAGGCTTTCCCTATGATGTCCGGAAAAGATCTGATTCCATTCTGGCTATGCTCAAAACTGTCCTGACCCACTCGCAGGGAGTCCGAAGACCTGGAGCAGCAGCACTCGATCTGGCATATCTTGCCTGTGCCAGGTTGGATGCATTCTGGGAGGTCGGCCTTAAACCCTGGGATGCCGCTGCCGGATATTTGCTGGTTGAAGAGGCCGGCGGCACGCTTTCCAGTTTCACCGGCTCACCGTTTTCACCCTTCATCCCGGAACTCCTCGCCTCAAACGCCCTTCTGCATGAGGAACTCACCGCTTTACTCCGCGAATTCAGCACTGCTGCCCGGTAAACTTATTTCCGGATAGCACGCCATTAACCTTAGTAAAATACAAATCTTTGTTGTATATATATCCGTGATAAACACAGTTGGTTAACCTTTAAGACAAACAATGGACAAATGGCATATACCCTCAGAAAAAACATCCTCATCCTTACGGTTATTCTAACGACCTTTTTTATCTCGGACGGGCAGAGTGCCTATGCCGAGGATTTCTCCAGCTGGCTGGAAGATTTCCGCCAGGAGGCCCGGACAAAAGGCATCAGCGAGGCAACCCTGCATGCCGCCCTTGATGACCTCCAGCCTATTCCCCGGGTCATTGAACTGGACAGAAAGCAGCCGGAATTCACCCAGACTTTCTGGCGCTATCTTGACGCACGTGTAACGGAAGACCGTGTTGAGCGGGGACGCATGCTCCGGGAACTCCATACGGAACTTCTTGACAGTATTGCAAGGGAATATGGTGTCCAGCCCCGGTTTCTTGTGGCTTTCTGGGGACTGGAAACAAACTTCGGTGACTACCTGGGAAGTTTCCCGGTCATTGGCTCTCTGGCAACACTGGCACATGATCCGAGAAGAAGCGACTTTTTCCGGACCGAACTCCTGGCTGCCCTGTCGATCATTGATGCGGGCCATATTCCCGTAAGCGAAATGGTTGGTTCCTGGGCAGGCGCCATGGGACAGCCCCAGTTCATGCCTTCCACCTTCGTTCGTTTTGCTGTTGATGGGGACGGAGACGGCAGGCGTGACATCTGGCATAGCCTTCCGGACGTGTTTGCCTCTGCAGCAAATTTCCTGTCGAAATCCGGGTGGCAAGGGGAGAGGAACTGGGGCCGTGAAGTTAAGCTGCCGCCGGACTTCGCCCTGGAACTGGCAGGGCTTGAGGTGGAAAAAAGTCTGGTAGCCTGGCAGGTCCTCGGGGTAAGAAAAATCAACGGCGATGAACTGCCCAGGGTGAACATTAAAGCTTCTGTTGTTCTGCCTGCAGGGCATGCAGGCCCAGCCTTTCTGGTTTATAATAACTTTCGCACCACGCTGCAGTGGAATCGCTCTGATCTCTATGCTATTGCAGTTGGACACCTTGCCGATCGAATTGCAGGCAAGGAGGCTCTGGCAACAGCCCGGCCAGTCTCGGAACAGCGGCTCAGCCGCAACCAGGTTGAAAAAATCCAGGAGCTTCTTACTGCTCAGGGCTTTGACCCCGGCCCGATCGACGGAGTTGTCGGTTCGCAGACCCGCCAGGCCATAAAAGAATTTCAGCGCATGGCAAAGCTGCCTGCTGACGGGCATCCCACTCCTGAACTGCTTGAAGAGCTTGGGAAAAATGAGTAGGCACCCCTCCTCCCAAAAAACTTCCTCCGTCAGGGAAATCTTTCCTGCTGCCTGCGGAACATCTCTGCCGCGGCCGTTCTTCCTCTCCGGAGTCTCCGCCGGGTTCCCCTCCCCTGCAGATGACTATCTTGACCGTAAACTTGATCTCCATGAGCACCTGGTTAAAAACCCGGCGGCTACCTTTTTTGTCACAGTCGCAGGGGATTCGATGACCGGCGCCGGGATCAATGATAATGACATTCTTGTGGTTGATCGATCTCTCGAACCCTGCAATGACTCCATCGTCATCGCAGTGATCAGCGGCGAATTGACTGTCAAGCGGCTGCTCAAAAACAAGGACTCCTGCCGCCTGATCGCGGC
>JAFDCT010000339.1 GCA_019312695.1 Deltaproteobacteria bacterium
TCATTACCTTAACCGCGATGAGGCTTTTGCCCATGAAGTACTGCTCTGTATCCAGACAGGCAGAACAATAAACGATAAGAACCGTTTCAAATTTGCCACGAACGAGCTTTATTTCAAGTCACCGGCTGAGATGCAAGAACGTTTCAAGGATTTTCCTGAAGCGCTGGCTGCCACTGCCGAAATTGCTGACCGCTGCAATCTCGAGCTGGAATTCGACCAGCATTATTTCCCAAACTTCCCGGTACCAGAGGGGGAAACCATTGATTCCTATTTTGAAAAATTAACCCGGGAAGGCTTGAAGGAACGGCTGGAAACAATACACGAAAAAGGAAAGCTGACTCCTGAACTGGAAAAAAATTACCACGAACGGTTGGAGATGGAAATTGACGTCATTAAGGCTATGGAATTTCCAGGTTATTTTCTTATTGTGGCCGATTTTATCAATTGGGCTAAAAATCAAAAAGTACCGGTCGGTCCCGGCAGAGGTTCTGGAGCCGGCAGCCTGGTTGCGTATTGTCTGCGTATCACAGAAATTGACCCCATGCCCTATGGCTTGATATTTGAGCGTTTCCTCAATATTGAACGTAAAAGCCTGCCGGATTTTGACATTGATTTCTGCCAGGAACGCAGAGGAGAAGTTTTTCATTACGTCCAGGACAAATACGGCGGTTCAGAGCATGTTGCCCAGATAATAACCTTTGGCTCCATGAAGGCCCGCGCTGTTATCCGCGATGTTGGCCGAGCTCTTGATATGCCCTTCGGGGATGTGGACCGCATTGCCAAGCTCATCCCCGATCAGCTGAAAATCACAATCAAGGAAGCCATCACACAGGAACCCCGGCTGCGGGATTTGGAAAAAAGGGATGAAAAGGTTGCAACCCTGCTTTCTGTTGCCCAGGTTCTGGAAGGATTGTCCAGACATATGTCAACCCATGCTGCCGGTGTTGTGATATCACCCGATCCCATGGTTGAATATCTGCCGCTCTGCAAAGGACCCAAGGGTGAAATCCTGACCCAGTATGACATGAAATATACAGAGAAGACCGGGCTCATCAAGTTTGACTTCCTGGGCCTGAAAACCCTTACTGTTATTGACCGGGCAGTCAAGCTCATCGAAGCCGACCTGGGAAACCAGATCGATATAAATGCTATACCCCTTGATGATCCTAAAACCTATGATCTACTATGCAAGGGGGATGCCCTAGGCGTTTTTCAGCTCGAAAGTTCCGGCATGCGAGCCCTTTTAACAAATATGAAGCCCGAAGTCTTTACCGATCTTATTGCCCTGGTAGCCCTGTATCGACCCGGCCCCATGGAAAGCGGCATGGTCGGCAATTTTGTTGACACCAAGCATGGTAAAAAGCCTGCCAATTATCCACTGCCCCAACTCAAGCCGGTACTTGAGGAAACCTATGGTGTAATTGTCTACCAGGAACAGGTCATGAAAATTGCCAATATCCTGGCAAACTATTCACTCGGTGATGCTGATATCCTGCGGCGTGCCATGGGGAAAAAAATTCCAGAAGTCATGTCCAATGAAAAAGAAAAGTTCATGGCCGGAGCGGGAAAAAACAATATCCCCAAGGACAAGGCCGAATACATATTTGACCTCATGGCAAAATTTGCCGGTTACGGCTTTAATAAATCGCACAGTGCAGCTTATGCCCTGATCGCTTACCAGACAGCTTATCTCAAGGCACATTACCCGGCCCAGTTCATGGCCGCTCTTCTTTCCTGCGATATGAACAATACCGATAAAGTTGTAACCTATATTAATGAGTGCCGTGATAATGAAATCGAGGTATTACCGCCTGATATCAATGAAAGTGATCAGGATTTTAGTGTTATTGATGACCGCATCAGGTTCGGACTTGCAGCCGTAAAAAATGTCGGCGGGGCGGCACTGGATTCAATTATTGAAGAACGTTTTAATGATGGGCCTTATAAATCCCTCGAAGATTTCTGCTGCCGGGTTGATCTGCGCCGGGTTAACCGGCGGGTCATGGAAAGCCTGATTAAAGCAGGTGCTTTTGATTCTCTGGGTTTGAAGCGCTCTCAGCTTTTTGCCATTCTTGACCAGGCACTCGAGCAAGGGCAGGCTGCCCAGCGGGATAAATTAAGCGGCCAGATCTCACTTTTTGCTGTTATGGGTGACGAAGAGGAACTGCAGCATAACAAAATTGAAATCCCGGATATCCCTGACTGGACAGATCAGGAAAAGCTTACATTTGAAAAGGAAACTGTGGGATTTTATCTGACCGGTCATCCCCTTGATGATTTCCGGGAAGATATCCTGGCTGTCACAGACTCAAATCTCAGTGACAAGAAACAATGGCTTGAAGGTCAAAACCTGAGGGTAGGCGGCCTGATCCGCGATATAAAAAACAGGAAAACCAAGAAGGGTGACCCCATGGCTGTAATTATCATGGAGGATATTGCCGGAACAGTAGAGGTTGTCATTTTTCCTGAACTTTATGCCAGAAGCGCCGCAATTCTTCATAACGATACCCCAATTATCGTTGAAGGATTTGTCAAAAAAGATGAACGCGGGGATAATATTATTGCCAATGAGGTTGATACGCTTGAGGTGGCACGTGAAAAATATACGGCTTCAGCCCGCATAATTCTGCAGTCAGATTACGTTAACCGCCAGAATCTCGAAGCTTTAAAAAAGGTCTTTTACCGCCACCATGGCCCCTGCACTGTTTTTCTGACCCTGCATTTTTCAGGTCGGGGGGAAGTTGATTTGGAAATACACCAGGACATCACCATTAAACCCTGCAAAGAATTTACCGCTGAGGTTAATCGCACCATGGGAGATCAGGTTATCACCTATGAAAAGAAACCGGTTAACGGACTGCAGCAGAAAAAAAGAAACGGAGGCTGGAAACAGCGGGAAGCAGCGGCCTGAGAAAAGCAGAGTTTACTGCCTGAAAGATACTATCTTGTTATAAATCCATCCCATGAGAGCGCCGCAGATGGTACCCAGGGCGAAACCGTAAGCCGCGCCGATAAGACTCCCTAAAAAGGTTACCTTATAGCCGATGAAATACTGGCTCAGTAGTATCAGGTGCGGCCCGACCCTGTCACCGCCCTTAATTATCAGCCAATTTGTCGCCACAAAGATTCCCAGGCCGAAGATGACTCCAAGTGCAAGGCCTAAGACTTTCGCATTGAGCACCAGTACTCCGCTGAAAAGTTTCTCTTCAGGGGGGCGCGGTGGATCTTTCATATTTGAGTTAACCATCCTGTCACCTGCAGTATGAATTTAACTTAAAAATTATCAAAGAAATCCTTCAATGACATCAGTTCAACCTTACGTTTTATCCTGAATATATAAACTGCCAGAAACAGATTACGCAGGTAAGCAAAAAACCAGCCAAAAAGAAAACCCCAGAAAAAGGAATAGCCAAAAGCGATGAAAGCTCCTTTCACTGTCACGGTATAACCAATGAAATATTGTGCCAGCAGCCTGAGGTGAGAGTTCAAAACATCACCGCCACGGCTTATAATCCACAGTGTGGCGCTGGAAACCAGCAGGCCGCATATTGTACCCAGTGCTACTGCAAAGGCAAATTTATCGATTCTGGCAAAGGCCCGGATCAATACTTTTTCCGGCACCACCGGAATTTCTTTTACAGGCCTGTCCTCTTCCAGGTAGCTTTTTTCCTCATTCACCGCCCAGACATCATGATGCTCGCCATAGCAGTTTTTTGCTGCCAGAATTCCTGTCTCCATTGAATGGTCCATATTATTATAGCGATGCATGCCGCTGCGACCAATTGTCTGCAGATTATTAAAATTGTCGAGATAGTTTCTGATGTTCAGCAGATTTTTTTTATACGTCGAATCATAGACCGGATAGGCATGGGACTGCCGCACCACAAAACTGTCGATAACCTCTGAGACCTGACAAAACCCCATCTCTTCCATTTCCCGGCAAGCCATTGCAACCAGTTCTTTGTCAGCCATTTTCCAGGTCCGGTCATTTACATTACAGAAATATTCCATGCCAATGCTGGTCTTACTTTGATCCGGAACCATGGACCTGCTCCAATTCTTGAAGTTCTGGATACGCCCGACCTGCACTCTTGGACTATGAACATAGAGCCATTGATCCGGGAAAAGTTCAGGCCTGTCAACTATGAGAACCACAATAATAAAAGCGCGGTATGCTAGCTGTTCAGCGCTCTCCAAGACTTCTGCAGGAGGCTGAGGCTTGAGAAGTTTTACCAGATAGGAGATGGGAGTACTGGAAATAAAATTTTCAGCGTTGATCTTTTCTGCTTTAGTACCGTTGCTGTACTCGACTGCTGTTATTGTACCGTTTTCATGCCGGATTGAAAAAACTTCCGAGTTAAACCTTACCTCACCACCGCCGGCAATAATCCGATCTTTAAAACGCTGCCACATCATGCCCGGCCCTAATTTAGGATAATAAAATTGCTCAACCAAACTCTTGGCCTTCTGCCCGCCGCCAAACAGGGCGTTGGACACAGCAACAAACAGAGACAACCCCTTTATCCGCTGTGCGGCCCAGTCTGCCCTGATCTCCTTACAGGGAATGCCCCAGACCTTTTCCGTATATGTCTTGAAGAATGTCAGATAAAGCCTTTCACCAAAGCGGTTGATAACCCATTCCTCGAAACTTATTTCTTCTGGTTGGGGAGATACGCTGGCCCGGCAGTAGCTTAGAAGGATCAAAAAGCTCTCAATAGGGCCAAGATTCAAGAAGGCATTGACGGGCCGCAGAGGATAGTTGAAAAATTTTTTTTGATAATAGATACGCGAAAGACGCTTTACCTGGAGAAAATCTGGGCCGAGCATTTCCTGCCATTGCCTGTTAATAGCATCATTTTTAGAGAAAAAGCGATGACCGCCGATGTCAAAATGAAAACCCTTGTATGATTCTGTCCGGGAAATACCCCCGACTGAGTTGCTTCGCTCAAGTATTACAGGGCTTATTTTGTTTTTTATCAATTCATACCCGGCAGCAAGCCCGGCAGGCCCCGCCCCGATAATGACTACCGGATTCTTATTCATGACAGCTTATTGCTCTACCCAAAATTTAAACCACAATCAGGGCAGGTAGTTCCGGTGGTTGAAAAAGTGTGACCGCAGGCAGGACAGCAGGCCTCACTTGCCTCAGGGTTGAATACCAGATCACTGCCTGCGTGTTCATGGTGCACCAGACCGGTTGTCTTTTTGTGTTCTTCCTCAATGATATGAAAAGCCTCCATGCCATCTTCCCTTCTGACAAGAAGGTCATACACGGAAGGACAGCAGGATTTACTGCAACTCTTATCATCCCCTACCAGCAGGGTACCGATATTTTCTCCCTGAAGCAGGTTGACAAGGTGACGCATATCATGTAACGCTCCCCGTCGTAGAACAACAAGATCATCATCCGGACTCAATTCAGCTCTTCTGTTTTCAAGCTTTTTCCTGCGCTGCTCTTCCAAATCAATTTTCTGTGCACCAGTGATCAAAACA
>JAFDCT010000340.1 GCA_019312695.1 Deltaproteobacteria bacterium
TATTTCCACCAGGATCATCAACGAGGTCAGGGGTGTAAACCGGGTTGTGTATGATATTTCTTCCAAGCCGCCCAGTACAATTGAATGGGAGTAAATAAAGTTAAAAATTATTCTTCTTCCTGGCTGCACGGTATACAGAGCTGCTGACCAGATACCATTTTTGCTCTCGGTTCCATGAACTTCTCCCCGCACCTGGCACAGGTAATGGTGGGATAAATCTTTGCTGTTTCAGGCATTTCTACCTTTATCCTTTTGACCTCAAATAAATCTGAATCATCTGCTGCCAGGACACCTTTCATTTTACGGGTCTTTCTGTCCTGCACCGCTGCAACAACTTCCGGTGTCCGGTCACCAGCTGCGTACCGTTCCCACATGGCCGCAGTCTCCGGGTCATCGGCAGGAGGCTCCCACCTGACAGCAATACGTACGGCATCCGGTCCAGGCCTCTTGATAAAGGTGTAGACCTGTTTACCGTAATCTTTCAAGATAAGATTGCCTTTGCCGAATGTACAGCCGCAGATTAGCTGGATCCCATCCACCGCACAGGAATTATTCTCCACTATGGCAACTAATTCTTCATCCCGGGCCCTCAATCCCAGTTCCTTCAAAGCAAGGCTGGCGACCCTGTAGCCAATGGCCAGGCCGGGACAGGCATGGCCATGGAATTTAATAGCATCTTCGAAATTCATTTACGCTCTCCTTATTATATTTAAAGGAAGAAATATTTATCAATTAAATACGTTAAAGATAACTGACTATTTCATACCCTGTTTATTTGTAAAAAACATTCTTACCAGTAGCAATATTTTATGTAACAACTATATTGGTCTCGCAGATTGTTAACAATATCACATTATATATGAGAATACATCCTAATTTACGGTGTTCACGATGAGAAAAAACGGCCGACAGGACAATGAATTCCGCCCTATATCCATGGAAAAAGGATTTCTACCGCACGCAGACGGTTCACTGCTTATAAAAATGGGTGGAACCCATGTGGCATGTGCAGTTTCCGTGGAGGAAAAAGTGCCGCGCTTCCTGGAAGAATCAGACCAGGGCTGGATAACCGCTGAATACGGTATGCTGCCGTGGTCCACGCATACGAGGAGCCAGCGGGAGGCTGCCCGCGGCCGCTCGGGCAGAACCTATGAAGTCCAGCGCCTCATCGGGCGCTCCCTTCGCATGATGGTTGATCTCAGCAATTTGGGCCCCCGCACTCTCCGGGTTGACTGTGATGTCATCAGAGCCGACGGCGGCACCCGCACCGCAGCAATTACCGGCGCTGCCCTTGTTGTACGTGATGTCATCAACACCTTGTATAATGAAGGGAAAATTGCAGAACTGCCTGAAATAACACCTCTTGCTGCAATAAGCACAGGTATAGTTGATGGCCGTGCCCTGCTCGACCTTGATTACGATGAAGATTCACGGGCAGAGGTTGACGCCAACTTTGTCATGTGCCGGGACGGGCGTCTGGTGGAGGTTCAGTGCACAGCGGAAGGACTGCCTTTCAGCCGGGCCGATCTTGACCAGTTGTCCGACCTGGCCTTCCTTGGTATCAAGCAGCTGCTTTTATTTTGGGATAGTGCTGAATAAAGTATAATATCATCAGAGCATAATAAACCTTGAAAAACGGAAGACCGCTTTCCCCTTTTAAACTCCATTCCCAGTCCACCCAGTGTGCGGCCCGCTCTGGAGAAGTACGCACCCTGCACGGCACATTTCAAACCCCGATTTTCATGCCGGTCGGCACCCAGGCTACGGTAAAGGCTGTTACCCCTGAAAATCTGGTTGAGCTGGGTGCTGAGATCATCCTGGCCAATACCTATCATCTCTTTTTGCGGCCGGGACATGAATTGATCCGGGAACTTGGAGGGCTGCACCGGTTCATGAACTGGAACCGGCCAATATTGACTGACAGTGGTGGTTTCCAGATTTTCAGCCTGCGCGAACTGGCCAAAATTACCGAGGAAGGCGCAGGCTTTAAATCCCATCTCGACGGATCCTCTCTTTTTCTAAGTCCCGAGGATGCTGTGGCCGTTCAGGAAGCGCTTGGTTCAGATATCATGATGTGCCTTGATACCTGCATTCCATATCCGGCTGGCAGGAACGAAACTCTTGCCGCGACTGAACTCACTTCCCGCTGGGCCAAGCGCTCACGGACAGCACAAAAGGCAACAGGGCAGCTGCTTTTCGGTATTGTGCAGGGAGGCATGTACCCTGACCTGCGTTCACTGGCAGTTGAGCAGTTGCTCGAGATCGGTTTTGACGGTTATGCTCTCGGTGGTCTCAGTGTCGGTGAGTCCCAGGAACTCATGCTGGAGATCACCGGGCATACTGCAAAAATCCTGCCCCAGGAGTATCCGATCTATCTCATGGGTGTAGGAACTCCGGCAGACCTGGTTGAAAGCGTTTACCGGGGGGTTGATATGTTCGACTGTGTCATGCCTACCCGCAATGCCCGTAATGGAATGCTCTTTACTTCCCGGGGCAGAGTTGTTATAAAAAACAGCCAATACAGCAATGACTCCAGGCCACCGGATGAAAACTGCGGTTGTTATACCTGCCGGAATTACTCCCGGGCCTATCTCAGGCATCTTTACATGTCCCGAGAAATACTGGCTTACCATCTGAATACAATTCATAACCTGTATTATTTTGTCGGGCTCATGCGGTCAATGCGGGAAGCTATAGAAAATGATACATTCCTGCTGTTCAGAAATAATTTCCATGCGCTGCAGGAAGGAGATGATTAATATATTTTTAAAATCATACAAGATAAAAATCAAATAAACATACAAATCATAAACGGAGGAAACTAAATGACAGGCATTGCATATGCTGCAAACGGGGGAGCACCCCAGGGCGGCGGTATCGTATCATTCATACCACTCATTCTGATATTTGTAATTTTCTATTTTCTGCTGATCAGGCCCCAGCAGAAAAAAGCCA
>JAFDCT010000341.1 GCA_019312695.1 Deltaproteobacteria bacterium
CCCCCAACAGGCTGATTGAGAACTCACCTTCAAAGAAACTTTGGGTAACTCCCGATAAAAAATCGACCGGAGCAGGAAAATCTCCTGCAGGGAAGGGACTGCAAACGACCAAAAAAAATCAATCTTCAGTTAATCCCAGGGAGTCTATATTGATTTAGATAAGGCTCAAATGGCTATTCATTCACGTGTACCTGAAAATTTGCAGTCAAAAATTTTTAAATCCTACATAGTGAACGATCCCGTGATATTGTTTTGCAAGAATTCCTGGCCAAAGGGAAAAAGAGTAAACTGGTGTACAATATAATGCAAAAAGCTTAGAATTTATTTATAGTTTTGCAGCTCTATAATAATTCAAATATTTGGAGGCGGTAGAATGCTTGTCATTTGTCCCCACTGCAAAAAAAACCACTCAATTGATGAAAAGAAGATTCCTGCTAACGCTAAAAAAGCCCGCTGTACCAGCTGCGGCCAATCTTTTGCACTTGATATAAAAAGACCGGTCAAAGAGGAGAAAAAGGAAAAACCGGTTCAAAAGAGTGATGGCGTTGCCAGGAAAATAGGTGTTTCTTTGAGCAAGGGTGGGGTAGGCAAGTCCACCACTGCAATTAATCTGTCTGCCGGATTGGCCCTAGCCGGATTTAAGGTGCTGCTTGTTGATACAGATACCCAGGGGCAGGACAGTTTCATGTTGGGGGTTAAACCGAAGGCAGGATTGACTGAGCTTGTTACCGGAGAACTTTCCCTCAAGGAGTGTTTAACCAAGGCCAGGGAAAACCTCTGGCTTCTTGCTGGAGGCAAAGCACTTGCCGGTATCAAACGCATGATAGACCGCAAGGATTACGGCGGTGAGATGACAATCAGTGAAGCACTCACACCGGTGGATAAGCTTTTTGATTTTGTTATTGTTGATACTTCACCGGGATGGGATCCGCTGACAGTAAATGTCCTATTCTATGTCAATGAGTTGATGATACCCGTTGCCCTTGAGATCATGTCCCTGCAGGGCCTCAGTGAATTCCTGCGTTCCATTTCCTCAATCCAGAAATACAGGCCGGAGCTCGGCTTGAAATATATCGTGCCGACATTCGAAGACAAACGGGTCAAAAAAACATCAAGAATTCTGCATAAGATAGGCAAGATTTACGGCGAAAGACTTTGCCATCCGATTCGTTATAACGTAAGGCTTTCAGAAGCACCCGCCTATGGCAAATCCATCTATGAATACGCCCCGGGTTGCAATGGTGCCCATGATTACAGGGAACTGGTCAGAAAGGTCGCAAACAATCCCAAGCTTTTATCGTAAATTTCCTGGTAATTCATTAATAAATATCAAAAAGCCGTACACCTAAAGAGGTGAACGGCTTTTTTGTGAGGCAAAATATACCCTGCCTGAAACTCACTATAACTGATAAACCAACCAGACAAACAGACAAAATCCTACTATTCCTATTACAATAGGTTTTACAGCTATCCATATTTTCTGTATCCCTTCCGGGGAAACCTGTCTTCTTTGTCAGTCACCCATGATGTGCTCCAAATTCATGTTTAAAATTTAAAAAACAGCTCCGGATGTAATAAGCATCAAAATATAAATTACCACCCAATAAATAAAACTTTAAGATGTTATACCTCGGGCCAGATTATCAGCAGCAAGCCAAAAAGTATTAGCATTGGGCCATTCGCAATATAAACTATATATACAAGCGGATAACGCTTACCCATAATTTCCCTGACCCTCCTCTTGTCAAACAGTCTTGGCACCCAGAAGACAATACTGATGACCAGGCCAAAAAATATCAGCATTATGCCCGAGATAGTCAGGATCATTTGTATGGTTTCCTTCTATTTTCGTGATTTCTTAAGCAGATTGTTCAAACGGTCATATTTAACCAGGTCCCCTGCTTTGAGCTTGATGCCATAAGTATTATCTAGGACCAATTCTTCATTATCTTCATTGACCAGTGCAAGTTGGTTTTCCGTGACTCTTGCAACTTCATAATCCTGCCAGTCATAGGTGCGGATTTCGCCCTTTCTTATTTTATTGGCGTAGGCATTATACCGGACCATATCACCAACCTTGTATTTATATAAACGAATACCTCTTTTTTGCTCGAGGTATAAATTATTATCGATGTCCAAGGTAATTTCTTCACCTTTTCTGTTCTTCAAAGTGATACTCCCGCTGTTGGCGGCAATAATTTCATACTGTTGCCATTTTGAAGACTTATCAGCAGGCAATATTTTTTCACCAACAGAATCATAACGTACTTCATCACCGACCCTGAATTTGTTTTTGTAGTTCCCTGAAACAGAAAGAGTTTCCCCTGTGAGGTGTTGCAGCATAATATTATCTTTTGTTATTTGCAGAACTGCATAATCCTGCCAGCGATAAGGACGAAGCCTGTTGCGGATACTATCATACCTTACCTTATAGCCGACCTTGTATCCTTCAGTATCCTTTTCAACTAGAACAACATTCCCATCGTTGTCTTCCAGAATCAAGCCATTTGCCGTTATCTCAATTACTTCAAACGTCCTGTAAAAATCTTTGTTTTTGGCGCTATCACTTTCTTGACCATTTGAAATACAAGTAAAAAAGGAGAAAACAAAAATCAAGGTTAACAATCCTAACTTATTCATATTCAGCACCTCCGAGAAAATATCCCCAAATACATAAGCACGTTGAGCCCTGAATAAAGGAAACAGAGTCAACCGTATTAGCACTCCTAAAGAGACCGAGACCGGTTCAGTATGGTTATCTGGTCGTTTAATGTCCAGAAATCATAGAGATAGCCCAATCCCAGGAGTCCTCCGGTGAAGAGATAGATAATACCTGTGAACCACTTATTCATATACATTCTGTGAATGCCGAATATCCCGAGAAAGGTCAGAAGCAGCCAGGCAACTGAATAGTCAATCTGTCCTGCAGTGAACCTGAGATCTGCCTGTCTGTCCATTCTCGGAATAAGAAAAAGATCAACCAGCCAGCCTATCCCGAGGAGACCCAAGGTAAAAAAATATATGGTGCCCATGAAAGGTTTACCGTAATAGAACCTGTGAGAGCCAGTAAAACCAAAAAGCCACAGGATATAGCCGATGGTCTTGCGGTGGGTATCGCTGTTGTCTGTCATTTCTGCTCTGCTATCTTTTGGAAAAAACAATCAGATTATTTTCATACGGCCATTATAGATAATTCCGCCTTCATCAATATACTGCTGCAATACGGCTTTTGCCTCATCCCTCAGCACATCAAGCGTAACGGAAATGGCGCGGGACTTAAGCTTTGCAAACCTGTTCTCAGGCTTATCTCCCTCGTCAAAACCAATGCTCCGTGCGTCTTCGTCCCTGGCGCCGCAGACCAGGCTGCTGATACCGGACCAGGTAATGGCTCCCAGGCACATGGCACATGGTTCTGTAGTGGAAACAAGCTCGTAATCAGGAAACCCTTCTGCACTGAGGTCAAAGTTTGCCAACTGCTGCTGTGTCAGCATGATGGCAACAATCTCCGCATGGACCACTGAGCAGTTGGTCTGCAGGACAAGGTTGATGCCCGGGGCTACCAGTCGGCCGCTTTCTCTTTCAAAAACAGCTGCGCCGAAGGGTCCGCCGTTATTTTTTATATTATTGGTTGCAAGGGTAATTGCCAGAGCCATACGTTCCTCCACTGTGGGATAGATCTGGTCTTGTTCTGACAGGATATCATCTACCCATGGAGGCAATTGAAGAGTATACGTTTTAAACCTCATATTATTGCCAATAAATTAAGTATTAAAATCTATAGCCCAAATTGAGACCAAACGACTGCTCTGAAAGAGAGATTTTTGCATCTTGAGGATTGGTTCCGAAACCTGCCGTTACACTGTTTTCCGGCACATACATATAATGGCAGCCGATGTCCCAGTGCTCATCAATCTTAAAATCAGCACCGACTGTATAATGAGTTTCAACCACTGCCGGCAGGATCAGGTTGTTGGCTGCACTTTGTGCATCAATAGGAGACTCACCATAATTGAATCCGGCCCGCAGGTTAACCCGGTCAGTAGCTTTATAGGCTAGTCCTATGGCAAAAACTACCTGGTCATCCCAGCCCGGGTCCATTGGCAGAGAAATCCCGCCAGGGCCGGTCACAGCAAGCTTGTCCATGGTATCGGACCAGTTGATCCATTTGATATCAGCAGCTATGGTAAAAGCATCTGTAGCATGCACGGCGATGCCGACAGCGGCCTGCTGCGGGAAATCAAGATCCAGTTTATAGGTGCCGGCAGGGAGAGGCCCGCCCCCAAAAAAAGACATGTCAATATCACCGCTGGCCAGCTGGTATTCAAGATCAGAAAAAAACTGTTTGCTTTTATAGCTTGCCCCGAAAGTTACTTGTTCGTTTAAATCGTACAGCATGCCAACGCTGAGGCCAAAACCGAAGGCCGAAGCTCCCCTGCTGAGATCAAAATTATTAAGTACATTACCTTCGGCATCCATCATGCGTTGCTGGAAGGACACTTCCTGGAAATCAATGTTTACCGAGGCGCCCAAACTCAATCTCTCTGCTGCCTGCCATGCTAAGGCAGGAGCCATCTGCCAGAAGGCAATACTGCTGTAGGCATCCCAGTATACTCCCGGTTGCATCGGTGTTGAGCCGTAATCAACTCCCATTCCGGATGTGCCATACATGCCGCCGCCAAATACCATGTCCCCCCGGTTGCCAACCGGGCCGTTCCAGCCGATGGCAGGTATACCGTAAATCTCCGAGCTGCTTTCAACTTTGTTGCCGCCTATAGCGGTAAAATCGGTAGAACGCTCAGGCATGAAAGCTTCCATGGAAAAATCAGCCCTGTGACCGATACGCAGCATGCCGGCCGGGTTGGTGACCGCAGTCATGTTGCTTCCCGGTAAAGCCGTTACAGCTCCTCCCAGGCTTTTTTGATACGAACCTATACCTATGAGCTGGTAACCGTTTGTGGCAAAAGCAGATGGTGATATCAGCAGGAAAGATATAACAGCAAAAACCCCGATAAATATTGTTCTTTTCATGACACCTCCTCGACCTGAAAATTTTTCTGATTGCTGAAAGAGAACTCTATCGCCTATTTTTAAGAGAAATTTCACTGAACTGAAAACAATGTACCATTGATATTATTAGGGAAGCGTCACTCTGTAAACAGAAAACAAAACCCCGCTTTTGCCGTTGCGGAAAAGCGGGGTGTGAGAGAAAAACTCTTGTTGTGAGGGATTATTTCTTTTTCTTGGCAGTTGTTTTCTTCGCTGCAGTCTTCTTCTTTGGCGCAGAGGCTTTTTTAGGGGCTGCTGTTTTTTTCTTTGCTGCCGGTTCAGTCTTTTTGCCAGCCTTTTCTGCTTTTTTCTGCTTCGGTGCTTTTGGGGCAGCAGGGGCTGGCTTTGCCGCAGGAGACTTCTTCTCAGGTTCTGTCTTTGGTTCAGCTTCAGCAGAGAGAGCCCCGGCAATGGCCTTGCTCAACTTTTCTTCAATAACACCGTTAATATACTCCTGGGTAAAAATGCCCTCTTTGCGGATTGCTTTGGCAGTATTACCATATACCATTCTTACCTTCTTGGAACTTACTGCAGCCAGTCCTTTCTCAAGTCTTTCCCGAAGTTCTTCCGGAGCAAGACTTTCGGATTCCCCCAATGGCCCAAGTTCTTTTATTTTTCCGGTAAATTGGGTGATCAGCTTAACAAAACGCGGCGCTTCGGCAGCAGAGGCCCACTGCAGGGAAAATCTTTCAGGATTGATGCCTGTTTACTTCAGGACATTAAATACCAGGGCGTTCATTCCCATTGCGTCGTAATTACCTACCTGGTAATGACATTCACCGAGTTGTCAGCCACCGGTGAATATACCGTCCGCCCCTTCTACAAAGCCCCGCAGGACAAATGAGGGGTCGACCCGACCGGTGCACATCACCCTGATTGTTCGCAGGTTGGGTGGATACTGGTAGCGGGAGACACCCGCCGCATCAGCTGCGGCATAACAGCACCAGTTGCACAGAAATCCCAAAATTTTCGGGTTGTACTCTTCCTTGCTCATTTTTTATCCTTTAATCATTGTTATAAATGATGCACTTAAACTGCCTTAGGACACCAGATTATGCTGTTTCAGTTTCCTTTTCCATAACTTCGCTGCCAAATGCTTCGATCTGGGCAGTGAGTTGTTCATTGGTAAAACCACCCATTGAGATTGCAAATGTAGGACAATGAGAGGCGCAGATACCGCAGGCCTTGCATGATGCCACAATTGTTTCAGCCTTGGGTCTGTTGTTTTCATCCTTGACCATCTGGATGGCCTGGTAGGGACAAAGACTGGTACAAAGCCTGCAGCCGATACACGTTTCCTTGTCAATATTGGAAACAATAGGATCAACCGTGACATACCCTTTAACAAGCGGCATGGCTGCCTTGGCCGAAGCTGCCTGGGCCTGAACAATGATCTCGTTTATCGGTTTCGGGGAATGGGCCAGACCACAGACATAGACCCCATCCACAGGAAGTTCTACAGGCCGCAGTTTTACATGAGCCTCCAGGAAGAAGCTGTCGGCTGTTACCGGCACCTTGAGAAGTTTGCTTAAGACTTCTGTCTCTTCGGGCACCATGCCGACACTCATGGCCACCATTTGCGGATTCATGCTGATGTCGTCCTGCAAAATAGGGTCATAAAAGGATACGGCCAGTTTACCTGCCTTTTCATTTATTGTCGGCCTGTTGTCCATTTCATATGGTATAAAGAGAACACCCTTCTCCCGGGCCTCCTGGTATAAATCTTCGGCATAGCCATAAGTACGGATATCCCTGTAGAGCACGATCACCTGGGAGTCTGGATTTATAGCCTTTACCTTCAAGGCGTTCTCAACAGCAGTAGTACAGCAGGTCTTGGAACAGTAATTCAGATCATCACCCCTGGAACCGGCGCACTGCACCATGACTATTGAATCAGGAGCACGTTTCTTACCCTTGCCTGCAAGCTGTTCAGACAGTTCAGACTGGGTAACGATCTTTTGGGAATATTTGATTGTATTGCCCAGTACTGTTTCCGGCCGATGTTCTCGGGCGCCTGTGGCAATAATGATAATGCCGTGATCAACCGTGACCTCTTTGGCCCTGGCACCTTTACCGGTGGAAACAATTGAGGAGAAGTTGCCCACAAAACCGCTGGTCTGTTTGAGCTCAGCATTTGTGTAAACAGTGATCAGTTTATTCTTTTTCACCTGATCAGTGAGTTTTTTTGTATGATCCAGTTTTTTGTAATTTCCGCCAAGCTCTGCCTGTTTCTCAATCAGGCAGCAGTTGAATCCCTGGTCTGCAAGGCTTAAAGCTGCAGTCATGCCGCCAATACCACCGCCAATGACCATGCCTGATTTGCTGACCGGCACAGTCTGTTCGGGCAGAGGTTGAATGCGTCTTGCCTTGGCTACAGCCATGCGGACAAGATCCTTTGATTTGTCGGTGGCCGCATCAGGTTCATTGGCATGCACCCAGGAACACTGATCCCTGATGTTGACCATTTCAAAGAGCGAGCGATTTAAACCTGCGTCTTTCAGCGTTTCCTGGAACAGCGGTTCGTGAGTCCTGGGTGAGCAGGCAGCTATTACGACCCTGTTCAGGTCATGTTCCTTGATCTTTTGTTTAAGAACCTCCTGGGCATCCTGCGAGCAGCTGTAAAGGCTTTCGGTATAGTACACTACTCCTTCCATGTCTCCCGCATAATCGCTTACCCCGGGGACATCAACAACAGAACCGATATTTATGCCGCAATGACAGACAAAAACACCGATGCGTACTTCATCGCCAATATCCTTTTCATCTGGATAACTTTTATGGATGATACCCTTGCCGCGTTGTTTTTTGATGAGACCGGAAGCGATTCCGGCAGCACCGCTCGACTGCATGACAGATTCAGGAATATCCATGGGACCGTTAAAGGCTCCTGCTACATAGATCCCGTCTTTGCTGGTGGCAAGTGGTGCAAAGGTGTCAGTAGCACAAAAATTATACTTATTCAGTTTGAAGCCTGCCATATCGGCAAGATTCTCGGCATCAGGCGGGGACTCAAGTCCGACTGAAAGAACTACCATGTCATACGGTTTAAAACTGTGCTTACCGTCAAGAGTGGAATAGGTCAGCCGCAGATGATTTCCCCAGGGCATTACATCAGCTACCTTTGCGCGCACAAACTTGATGCCTTTGTCTTGAGCACGTTTCTGGGCAGCATCAAATTCTTTTCCCTGGGTTCGAATATCCATGTAATAGATGGTGATATCAGCCTCAGGATCATGCTCTTTGGCAACCATGGCCTCCTTGATGGCATACATACAACAGACTGAAGAGCAGTAGCCGTTATCACATCCTATATCCCGTGAACCGACACATTGAATAAAGGCAATCTTGTGTGGATGCCGGTTGTCTGAAAGGCAGCGAACCTCACCGGCAAAGGGACCGGACGGATTTAAAAGCCTTTCGAATTCAATACTGGTTACCACGTCTGGATGTTTGCCAAAGCTGTACTTTGCAAGAGTCTCTTCAGAAATACGGCCGAAGCCTGGAGACATTATAACAGCACCAACTTCAAGGGTCCTTTTTTCAGGTTTTTGACTGAAATC
>JAFDCT010000342.1 GCA_019312695.1 Deltaproteobacteria bacterium
CTTGATCATGCCAAAATCCCTGATCAGTATCTCGCCTGTAAGATTTATTATGCGTTTGATCTCTGCCCGGTTCAGTTCAGCCGCTACTTTGGCTAAAGGCCTGTGTATGGTAACCAGTGAGACTCTTAATCTGCTGCCTGCCATCATCATGCCAAAGTTCCGCGTTTTACATAATGATGCCAGCATTTCGGTATGACCGGGAAAATCATACCCCGCCATTTTCATGGCATGTTTGGCTATCGGGCAGGTCACCAAAGCGGCCAGATCACCTCTGGTGATGAGACGTACAGCTTCAGTAATATAGGCAGTTGCTGCCCGACCTGTTTCCCTGCTTGGTATTCCCCACCGCAGGCTTTCAGACTCCAAAGCATATCCTGCGCTTCCCTGCGGTTCAATAACATAAATTTTTTTCATATCGATGGGAGAACCAGGCTGCCAGGCGATAATTTCCATGCTAAGCTGCAATTCTCTGGCACAGCGTTGCAGCACACCGATATCGCCCACAACTACCGGCATATAATGTCCAGAAAATTTTCTTTTTGCCAGAAAACGCAAAATAATTTCCGGGCCGATACCAACAGGACAACCCATGGTAATCGCGACGAAATTTGAACTGCCAGCGGAAATATTACGTGCTTTTTCACTCATAGCCATATGAAAAATCAAATGCATTCTGCACAAGATCTATCTTGACATCCTGCAACCGGGTGGCATCCATTTCCTTCAACTGAACACCGACAACATCAAAGCGGGCCGGATGATCAAAACACTCCTTCCTGCTAAGATATTCCAGGGCAACTTTTGACAGCTGTCTTTGTTTGGCTGTTGTTACTGAATCTAAAGGGGAACCGAAAAGTGTGTCCGATCGTGTTTTGACTTCAATAAAAACGAGATATGTTCCCTGCCTGGCAATAATATCAATCTCACCGAGCCTGTTACGATAGTTGCGTTCAAGTATTTTATATCCCTGTCTCTGCAAATAATTGATCGCGATTTGCTCACCTCGGGCGCCTAATTTTTTTTTCCGGAGGGTCATGGCAGAACAATTCAGAATATATTTAGCATCTTTTTACTTTTCGCGATAAATTCCTTGACGCATTTGAAACTTTGCCGGTGTATCTTGCACGGGCCGTGAGTCCTGATCGCCTGCCGGTGTTCAAGGGTGGCATACCCTTTGTTCTGTTTGAAATTATATTCCGGAAACTGTAGGTGGTACTGGCCCATAAGATCATCCCGCACAACCTTGGCAACAATAGATGCTGCTGCAATGGAGGCGCTTTTCGATTCTCCCTTGACCAGGGTCTGCTGCGGTATGGAAAGTGGTATTGGCTGATTGCCGTCCACCAGGAGGAAATCCGGTTGGGTTGGCAGGGCGTTAACTGCCCTCTTCATGGCCATAAGTGAGGCCTGCAGAATATTCAAGCGGTCAATGTCAGTCTCTGAGACGACGCCGACACTGATACTGGCACCATTATTCTGCAGTTCACTGTAAAGGCGGGAACGGGTCTCAGCATTAATGATCTTGGAGTCAACAAATATGCTGTAATCGCACTTCTCACCCAGGATAACACAGGCTGCAACCACCGGCCCGGCAAGGGGTCCTCTCCCTACTTCGTCCAGGCCGGCAATCCATTTGTACCCCTTCTGTCTGAGGCACCTTTCCAGGGAATACGTGTCGGGTTCAGGATCAGGCCATAGTTTTCCCGGACCCATTCCTTCGCACCCTGTTGTTAGCGTAAGCCTTTTTCTTTAATACGGGCAGCCTTGCCGCGGCGTTCACGCAGATAGTATAATCTTGAGCGGCGTACCTTACCACGGGAGACAATTTCCACTTTTTCCAACCGGGGAGAATGCAAAGCGAATGTTTTTTCAACACCGACACCATGGGAGATCTTGCGCACGGTAAAAGTGGCTCCCATATTGCCCTTTCGCCTCCGCAGCACAACACCCTCAAAGACCTGCACTCTTTCCTTGTTACCTTCGATAATACGGATATGCACCCTGACCGTGTCACCTGCCCTGAAGTCCGGCATATCATAGCGCATCTGCTCTCTGTCAATTCGTTCGATTATATTACCACTCATACTTTGTTATTCTCGGACCGCTGTTCCTTCCGATGGGTGCCTCCATATCACCCTTGATTAAAATATTTCCACTTTATCAGTATTATTAAATATCTGTATTATACGTATACGCGGAGTATAGTTTATTTAAAATTAATCCTGTGTCCCGAGCAGCCGGTCAAGGACAATGGCTGCTGCTGATCTGACTGACAGGTGATTGTAACTGCCTGCTCCGGTGATGGGCGGCAAGATACCATCTCCTGCTGCAATCACCCCCGGCGCCAGGCCCCACGCTGTTCCCAAAAGGATGAGAAAACATTCTCCAGCTGAAATTTTCTGTCGCACGGCCTGGTAAGGCCAAATAACCGTGTGTTTCTCCTGGGCACAGGTGGCGAGCACAGTGGGTCGCTGCTGCCATTTTGCTGTTACGCTTGCCAGAAGCTGGTCCATATCATCACAGAATTGGACCAGGGACAATGCCTCTCCCCTTTTGGCATTATACTCTGCACCGTGCCCTTTCAGCCAATGAGCCAGCAACTCCTGGAAAAGTTCCTGCTGGTCACGGTATGGTGTGACGATGTACAGAGAATCAATGCCGTAAGTCTTTGCGGCCCGGGCAATATCATGCAGATCCAGATTTGTGACAGCCGATCCAATTACTTCGTTATTTTTGTTGATTACCGGATAATGGATCAGTGCCAGATCTATCCTGGCTTTAGGGGCCTCCTTTTGTTTCACTTTATCTCTGGTACAGCTTACCAAACTCCGTCAATAAAATTTACTGCTCTATATTTTTATATTTTCGTACAGCTTCCAGCAGCCTGTTTTTTTCTAATATACACAGCTCTTCCTCGCTGAAGACTGCTCTTGTCAGTAATTCTGGCCTTTTTTCCAGGGTCTGGAGCACTGCGTTCACAAGCCTCCATTCAGCAATGGCAGCATGGTCACCACTCAACAGAATCTCCGGCACCTCATGGCCTTCAAATTTCCGGGGCCTTGTATACTGTTGATTCTTTAAAAGCCCGCGGCTGAACGTTTCATTTTCCGCTGACCCTTGACATCCCAATACTCCGGGAAGTAGTCTCGTGACCGAATCAATCAGGACCATTGCCGCGAGCTCTCCACCGGTGAGAATATAATCCCCGATTGAGATCTCCTCATCCACATAATTCAGCCTGATCCTCTCATCAACCCCTTCATATCTGCCGCAGAGCAGAACGAGGTGATCCTGGGCTGCAAGCCTCTCAGCCGTCTCCTGGGTATACCGCCTGCCCTGGGGAGAAAGAAAAATGACCCGGCCGCCGGGATTTTTATTTTCAATCGAGCGCAGGGCGCCTGCAATCGGCTCCGGTTTCATAACCATGCCCTCACCGCCTCCAAAAGGCCGGTCATCAGTCATGGCATGTTTGTCCAGAGCAAATTCTCTTATGTCATGGATGTTGACACTGATCTTTCCTGCTGCCACAGCCCGCCGGATAATACCCTCCTGCAGAGGAGAATTAAGCAGCTGCGGGAAGATGGTCAGGATGTCAAATCGCATAGTAAATATTACGGGCTGAGCCTTGCGGGCAGTAAAATCTCAACCGTAACCGTCTTCTTATTTATTTATATCAAGCAGCCCAACAGGAGGTGAAATGGTTATTATTCCTTCCTGCTCATCGATATTACTGATTATATCTGCTTTAACCGGGATCATGTATTCATGCCCTTGACCGGTTACAACCATTATATCATGGGCTGGCGTGGTAAAAATTCCGGTCACCTTACCGAGGACCCTGCCTGAATCGGTTATTACTTGAAAGTTCTCCAGCTGGTGCCAGTAGTATTCATCCGGCTCAAGTTTCTGGAAATCATCTTTCTTTAACCAAACTGTGCTGCCCTTGAGAGCTTCCGACACCTCCCTGGAATTCACTCCTTCCAGCTTCAAAATCGCCAGTTTGCCCTGCACACGGCTTTTAATTACTTTATATATATCTGCTCCGCTTTCTGTCCGAGCCGGCAGCAGAACAATTCTTTCATAGTGTTTGAAATTTTCAGGCCGGCCGGAATAGGGAAAAACCTTAACTTCCCCCCTGATGCCATGCGGCTTGACAATCTCACCGATCATAACAAGATCGTCATTCATCTCTGGATTTCGCCGCTTGATGTCCCGGCTTTACTATTCCATAATTTCAAGCCTGGAACGTTTATTGATCTTGCCTGCTGCTGCTGAAAGAAGTGAACGCATCGCCCGGGCTGTCCTGCCCTGCTTGCCGATCACCTTGCCAAGATCCTCCTTTGCAACCGTCAATTCAATGACAATGGTATCGTCCTGTTCAGTTTCATTTACCTGGACCTGATCAGGATTATCAACCAGTGCGGTTGCAATATAGTGAATTAATTCTTTCATACAAGCTAGTCGGCAACAGCTGTCTCAGTATTTGCATGCCTGGCGATCAGGCTTTTGACAGTCTGGGTTGGTTTGGCACCCTGACTGAGCCAGGACTGCAGCTTGACCGTGTCAAAATGAACTTCAGCCGGATCTTTCAGTGGATCATATGTTCCAACAATATCAAGAAACTTGCCATCACGTTTTGCCTCTATGTCAGCAACTACTATACGATAGTAGGGCGACTTTTTTCTTCCCAGTCTTGTTAAACGAATTTTTACTGCCATTATGTGAGATTCCTCCTCATTTACAGTGCACGTTGTTAACCAAATTATTTAATTTTTTCAGTAAGTTATTTTATTATTTTCCAAAAGCGGAATTTATTATTATAACTCAAATAAAATTATAATGCTAGCGTCTTAATCCCTTGGGTAACTTCCGCTTTTTTTTGCCGCCCATCATACCACC
>JAFDCT010000343.1 GCA_019312695.1 Deltaproteobacteria bacterium
ATCCTACGATGGAATCCTGGCGGTTTATGAAAATCTTGACGCTGACGGCAAGGCGGTTTTTGAAAAGATCTACTCGCATGCCTACAAGCCCGCCTTTGACATCCTGCTTGAGATATATGATGAAGTTTCCAGTGGCAACGAGATCCGCTCCGTATACATGGCAGGCAACAGGTTTGACAGGTTTCCCATGGGCAAGATTGACGGCACCCGCATGTGGCAGGTCGGGGAAGGGGTTCGGGCAAAACGGACTGACGCCATGCCGAAGATCAATCCCTTTACCGCAGGCCTCTATTGTGCGACCATGATGGCCCAGATTGACCTGTTGATCGAAAAGGGTCACTGTTTGAGTGAGGTGGCCAACGAGTCCGTGATCGAGGCCGTGGATTCCCTTAATCCGTATATGCATTTCAAGGGTGTTGCCTTTATGGTGGATAACTGCTCAACCACAGCACGGCTTGGTTCCAGGAAGTGGGCTCCCAGGTTTGATTACAACATTCAGCAACAGGCTTTTGCTGAATATGATGCCGGTACGCCCCTTGATGCCGATCTCCTTGCTGCCTTCAAATCGCATAAGGTGCATAAAGCCCTGGCGGTCTGTGCCACCATGAGGCCTTCGGTTGATATTTCGCTGAGTGAATAATTTTGTGTCTTATTGTTCATACTATCCGGGCCCGTTCATTCCTTTTAACGGGCCCTTTTTGTTCACTTGAAACTTCAGGGATGCTTCAGATAGATAGATTATTGAAAACATGGAACGGAAGCATTTCATACTGTATTCGACTTGTACCGAAACACCATGAAGCTTGATGTTAAAAGGTTAGGCTGCCAGGTCTGCGGCACAGAAATCCCGCCAGGCGGCGTCTTTTATATCGGCCGAACGGAAATTATCTCCGGCTCGGACGGTATTCTTCCTGATACAGGTGAATCAAGTGAGAACATTATTGAAAAGGCCCTGCAAGAGATAACAATGGTAAAAAACGAACAGGAACTCATGGAAGAGGTCTATCAGGAACTCAGGATTATTCTATGCGGACAATACCGCATTCTTTACCGGGATAAAATTCTTGATATGATCAAATACTGAAAGAAGGAGCTATTTTAGTCTTCCTTCCGGAGAATATTGCCTGATTTACGGCGCGCCGCCTCTGCGAGATTGTCTCGCTTTAGTTTCTGATAGATGGATTTGGGCTCCTGCAGAATCTTTTTAAGGAATTCGCGTTGATTTTCAAGAGAGATGGTATAGAGATTTTCAGTTATACCCCAGCGAGATTTAAAGTGGGGGACCATGAAGTGGCTGGTATCGTCCAGGGTTTTTTCAAAGCGCTTGGCGCTGATTTTAAAAAATTCCAGGGTCTGGTTCAGGAAGTCAATTTCGTTTTTAAAGTTGCCCATGTCAGCTTCGCGGAATTCTTGGTAGAGAAAAAGGAGTTTTTCAAGATAAGTCCGGTCTGCCATCTGAGCAATAAGGTCTGCTGTGGCGAGTATTTTGCCGAGAAGTTCGATTTTGCCTGTTGAAAAATTGATGGCAGTGATATCTGCTAGAAGGTCAGTACACATGATCATGTCGCGCAGGTCTGAAATCTCCTGCGCACTCAGATGAAATATCCCTGAATGCTTGGCGACAAAATCCATACTGAGTAAAACATGTTCCGGGGTATACTTTGCACCTGTTCCTTCAGTATCATGTGATTCCTGTATCATACCGGCATCATGCAGGAGGACGCCGGTAAGGCCAAGGACAATTTCACGGTCAGAGAAGCTTTCCCCGCTGAGCTGAGCACCGTGAAGCAGTCGGGCCATAGCAAGGTAGGTGTCGGTAATATGACGTAGATTATGATAATCCGTATTACAGGACCGGTATCCAGGCATGTGGCCCTCGTAAAGGTTAACAGTAAATTGGAAAACCATGTGAACCGGTTCGAGGTCAAATGCCGGATTGATCAGGCCAAGGATATGAATAACCTCATTATGGACAGCCTCTGCGGAGTTCATATCAACGAGGGTTGAGAGCTGCCGCTTGTCAAAAATTTCCGTCTTGGAAGATGTCTTGTTACCCGGGATATGTGTCATATTTTAAATTGCCGCAAGCTCATGGCTGTATTATGAAATAATAAAACTATAGATTGAGAGAATCATTTAATATTAGACTATCACGGTCTGATGTATAACTATAGAGAGTTATGAGGTTATTTCCAAGGAAAAAGGCCAAAAGCAATTTATTTATTGATAATTAGAGTGTGAATATGTTGAGAATTAAGAGTTATGATAGGTTGTTTTTATGCTTGCTTTTTCTTCTTTTTTTTCTTGTGGGCTGCGAAAACCTGGCAGGTCTGAAAAATGGCGTCAGGATGGAGATCGGTAAACCTGCTCCGGACTTCGCATTAATGGATGCAAGCGGCAATACCTGGAAACTGTCGAGTTTGAAAGGCAAGGTTGTGTTCGTAAATTTCTGGGCCACATGGTGTAAACCATGCAGAGAAGAAATGCCTTCCATGGAGGCCCTGAACAAGGCTATGGTTGGAAAGCCTTTTCAGATGCTTGCCATTGTTTACAACGATGATCTCCAGATGGCGGACAGCTTTGCCAGGAGGCTTGATGCAACCTTTCCGGTCCTTGCCAATCCTGGTCCGGAATTGACAGAGGCCTATATGATAACCGGAGTGCCGGAAACCTTTCTCATCGATGCTGACGGCATCTTGCGGCATAAGTTTATGGGGCCCTACAATTGGTACACTCCTGAGATGAGAAATCTTGTACAGGAGCTTTTCAACTCCCAGAATTGATATTCTAACTTGACCTGACGGGATATTTTCTCTTCCTGCATGTGAGGCGGTATTTTTGACAGCATGCAGAGATAATCCAAGAAAAAAATATCGACTCTGAAGGATTGTCGGGGGCTCAAACAATTAATCCCTACTTACTGATTAAGACTGGAGCGTCATAATGCTGCTGTATACTTTGCCGCTGATAGGCGCGCTTATCGGTTGGCTGACAAATTATATTGCCATAAAAATGCTTTTTCATCCAAGAAACGAGGTGAGAATATTTTTTATCCCGGTGCAGGGTGTTTTCCCCAAAAGACAAAAGGATCTCGCGCGTAAACTCGGGCATATAATTTCAGAAGAGCTGGTTTCTGTTGAAGATCTGACAACACACCTCAAGGAAAAGGCAACTTCGGAGGCAATTCTCAATCATATAGCCCAGCGCCTTGAAGAAGGCATCGCTTCCCGTCTGCCGCGGGCTTTTCCCATGTTGGCAATGTTCATGTCAAGTGATATGATAGAAAAAATCAAAGATTTTCTCCTTGGGCAGATCGGCAGCCTCAATGAAGAACTGATAGACAAATTAAGCTATGAACTTGAGGAAGAGCTTGATGTTCACAGAATTGTGGAGGAGAAGGTTGCTGCTTTTTCCACTGATAAACTGGAAGAGATCCTTTTTTCAATAATGCGGCGGGAATTCAAATTTGTGGAAATGATCGGCGCTGTTCTTGGTTTTTTGATAGGTGTGGCGCAGATACTGATACTGTCTTTGCCTTATTGATTTTAATTTGCTTGTAAATGCAAGATTACCACTGCACTTTGATATTTCAAGAATTATTCACGACTGAAAAGAGATCAGCAGGAATTGAGAGTTTGTTCAACCTTCTTTGATCAAGCATAAATTTTATAGCTGAGGGCCAGGGGAGAGCTGTAAAGAACTTATGTTTTCATTCTTAATTTCTGCTGGATGATAACCGCGCCATAAATGAACAGGCCGATGGGAAAAAGCCAATACCTGTATGCCTGATCAACATTGAAGAGTGTTCCGAGACCACCGGGGTGGAAAAGGATAAAGGCGGCGGCCAGAAAAAAAGGGATTTCGTAGAACCGGATTTTAGTCAAACACCAGCCTTGGGCAAAATTTTCAAAGGCAGACATGCCGACCAATGCCATGCTGAAGATAAGCAGGCCCTGAGGCCAGTTGTTGATGTTGTGCAGGATCAGGTCCGGATTGAAGACAAACATGAAAGCAATCACCGAGGTACGGATATCGTAGAGAAAACCCTGGATACCTGTAGGGATCGGTGCGGACCCGGCTATGGCGGAGGCGGCATAGGCGGCCAGTCCGACAGGCGGGGTATCATCCGCCAAAATACCAAAATAGAAGCAGAACAGGTGGGCTGCCATTATGGGGATGACAAAATTAAAGAGCCCACCTACTTCTACAATGATCGGCGCAGTGAGCGATGCCATGACGATATAGGTGGCGGTAGTTGGCAGACCCATTCCCAACAAGAGGCTGGCCAGGGCCGTGATGCCCAGGAGAATATAAATATTGCCCATGGCGATCGTTTCGACAATCTGGGCGATCATGCCGCCAATGCCCATGTTTACAACGCCGACGATGATGCCGGCTGCTGCGCAGGCGAGAGCCACTGATATCATATTCTTAGATCCCTGAATCATGCCAGAACCGATGATGATGACCGCGTGTTTAAGTCCGACAAGGAAACCAGATTGAGCACGATGGGCGCGGCGGATCTCCTGAAAGAAAATTATTGCAACCAGCACCAAGATTGATCTGAAGGCGGCCTGCTCCGGGGAGTGCCGCAGGATTACCAGTTCATAGAGCAGGACAGCCAGAGGAACGAGGTAATGCAAGCCTTCCTTGAGAGTCAGGAAAAACCTGGGGATGTCAGGGGCGGCTAAGCCTTTGATCCCCAGTTTGCTGGCCTCAAGGTGGGTGATGCAGAAGAGGCCGAAGTAGGAAACAAGGGCTGGAATGACCGCTGCCTTGACCACATCAAGGTAGGGGACGTTGACATACTCTGCAATGATGAAAGCGGCAGCGCCCATAATCGGCGGCATGAGCTGGCCGTCCGTACTTGATGCCACCTCAACTGCTGCAGCTTTTTCAGCTTGATAGCCGATTTTTTTCATAAGGGGGATGGTGAAAGGCCCGGTGGTAACAATATTGGCGATGCTTGAGCCTGAGACCAGCCCGGTTACACCGCTTGACAGAACTGCGGCTTTAGCCGGACCGCCCTTGTATTTGCCGAGAATAGACAGGGCAAGGTTGGTGAAGAACCGGCCGGCGCCAGCCTTATCCAGCAGCGTACCGAGTAACACGAACAGATAGACAATGGAGGCGGAAACACCCAGAGGGATGCCGTAGATACCCTCGGTGGAAAGCGTGATGTTGCTTATGTATTTACGGATCGATACGCCTTTGAAGGCGAAGAGATCCGGCATGAATGGCCCCAAGAAGACGTAGGCAGTAAAGAATAGGGCAATGATGGGAAGCGCCGGGCCGATGACACGCCTGGCAGCCTCCAGCAGCAGAAGGACCAGGATGGTACCGGCTACCAGGTCTCTTGTAATGGGGGCCCCGGCCCTGAGGGCCAGCCCGGTGTAATCAAAGATAATGTAAAGCGCGGCCATTGAGCCGGCCACGGCCAAGATATAGTCTATGCCGGGAATGCGATCATGAACCGACAGGACCCTGAAATATTTGTGCTGACGTTTAAGGCTGGGGGCCAGAAGGAAAATTAAAGCCATGGCAAAAGCCAGGTGGATGGCCCTTACCTTGGTGGAATCGAGCACCAGAAAGCCGGCCAGGGTCAGCTGAAACAGGGCCCAGGAAATGGCCAGCGTGCCTACCAGAATATTTTCATACAGGTTGAGACTGCGGACATCGCCGGTCTCGGTCTTCAGTATCTCTTCGGCAAACTGCTGATCAATAGTGCTCAAGGGTTATTGAATAAGCTCGGAATTGATATATTTTGTTAACCCTGCTTCTTTATAATACCTGAGCGCGCCTCTGTGGATCGGTGCTGAAAGGCCTTGCAGCATATTCTCTTTTGTCAAGACGCCATAGGCGGGGTGCAGTTTCTTGAACTCCTCAAGGTCGTCAAACACCTCTTTGGTAATAGCGTAGACGATATCATCGTCCAGCTTGCTGGAGGCCACAAAGGTGGCCTTGACGCCTATGGACTGGACGTCTGCATTGTTCGTGGAATTGGGGTAGAACTTGGCCGGGATGATCGCCCTGGCATAGTAGGAGTGTTTTTTCAGCAGTGCTTCAATGCCAGAGCCGCTGATGGGCACGATATTTACCTTTATACGGCCGGAGGTGGCCTCCTTGATATTACCATTCGGGTGACCGACCGTGTAGAAGAAGGCATCGATCTTTTCATCCTGCAGCAGACCGGGAGCCTCCACCGC
>JAFDCT010000344.1 GCA_019312695.1 Deltaproteobacteria bacterium
AGAATGTGGTTAAACAGATATCTTCCTTTTCAAGCCGCATGAGCGTCAGCACGAGCGGTGCACCGGCAGGAGCTCTCTCCGGCTGCTCCTCGAAATCCGGTTTTTCCTGAGCTTAATTTTTCCGGGGCTGGTTTGGCCCTTTCGACATATAAGGGCTGGCGGTTGAATTGCTTACAACCGCCAGCCCTTATATTTTTACAAACCCCGGTGTAACGTTTTATAGTTTTTTCACAATACTCCTGCACCCCACTATTCCATATACATTCAGTCTTTCTTTTTAAATATATACAGCACCTCATTTTCTTTGAGCATGCCGTACTCCTTTCTTGCCTTTTCCTCCAGATATTCAGGGTCATCCTGCAGCCGGCTGATTTCCTCCTGCAGGACTTTATTCTCTTCTGCCAGTCTCCTGTTTTCTTGCTGCAGTCTGGTGATCTCCACCTTTGCCCTGTAGAGGGCAACAATACCCCTGTTGGGGGCAAAAACAATCCATAGTAAGAGCAACAGGGCCAGGAACAATCCGATATAGGACAGCTGCTTTTTCTCACTGCTTGAAAATTTCTGGCGCATGGATTCGTATACTGAATAGCTGGTAATTATCTGTTAAAATGGTTTGAGTTCAGGGTAGTATTTTATGACCAGGAACAGTGATAGCATCTGATAAAATTTGCATATCTGTCTTTGAAAATTCCCCGCTGGTCAGAATATGCAGTAAACTGCCGCGGCGATTTTCTATTATAAAAAAGTAGCATACAATATATGCAAGTGCAATTGGAACCATCTCATATACTGTGATATTTGCAGAAGGTTCATTTTATTGCCAGTTTTTTGAAATTATGGCGGTACATGATGTGATCTAAGATCAAACGTGGGACATTCATGAAAATATATATTGTCAGTGCATGCCTGATGGGGCTCAAAACCAGGTATGACGGGAAAGTTATTGCCAGCGACAGGCTCAGGGAAGCTGTTGCTGGGGCAATCTGTATCCCGGTCTGCCCTGAACAGCTGGGTGGGCTTCCTACTCCCAGGGTGGCGGCTGACCTGATCGGGGGGAACGGTCATGATGTGCTGGCCGGCAGAGCCAGAGTAGTTACCAGGGAAGGTCTTGATGTTACAGAAAATTTCATTCTCGGGGCCAGGCAGGTTCTGGGAATTGCCCGCCAGCAGCAGGTTACAAAAGCATTTCTCAAGTCACAGAGCCCGTCCTGTGGTTCAAGATCGGCTATAGGCGTAACTGCGGCCCTGCTTATATCTGAAGGCTATACCATTGTTGAGATGGAATAAAAAAAGCCTGCCGCATCACGCTGCGGTAAAACCTGGTGCCATGATTTATGCCGATTGTCTGCAGCCCCCCCCAATCACTTTCTGTTGACAGTATCCCCATAATTCCATTAAGATTTCTTCCTTGAGAAGGTTAGGATGCAACGTTAGGTAAAGCGTTCCGCATTATAGGGACCACCAATTATCCTCCCATCTTTTTTAATATTTGTTATGCGCAAAACAATATTTTCGATAAGAACCGCGTCCATTTTCGGCCTTTTTTTATTCATTGTAACCATTCTTTGTACCACACTTTGCCTGGCTCAGATCCAGGGAAGTTCAGGAATGTTCCAGGGTTCGGAATTTCTCACTTCCGCCACCGCACCCGTAGTTGTTGACGGCAAGGAATTGTTTCGGGTTAGTGGTATCACATCCTATCCTGCCAAGGAGAGGGCAAGGGATATTGCCAAACGTATAAAATCCTTGGCAGACGATAGGACTTTTGATCCCAAGAAATTGGAGATTATCAAGGAGGGAGAAGTCACCTATATCAAAGCCGGCAGCCGCAATGCCTTGGGCCTGGTCGAAAACGATGCTGTCAGGGAAGGCATTTCATTAGAATTGTTGGCAAAAGTGACCCAGGAAAGAATTATTTTGGCCATCATGGAATATCGTAATGACCGGGCTCCCAGGGTTCTGCTGATAAATTCGGGATATGCCCTTATTGCAACGGTTCTGGCTGTACTCCTGCTCTGGGGGATATTACGCGCATTTGCCTGGCTCGATGCCCTGGCTCAACGTAGAATAATGGCACGTGTAGAACACTTGCAAAGCAAATCCCATTATATAATTGACGCCGAACAGGTCGGGGATATACTAAGCGGTTTGCTTAAGATCTTTAAAGTGCTGACCATCCTGGTTGTTATCTACTTCTACCTGAATTTGGTGCTTGGTCTCTACCCCTGGACGCGTCTTTTTGCGAAGTATCTTTTTGCCATTACGATTGAGCCCCTGCACATTATAGGTCTGGGGTTTGTGAATGCGCTGCCTAAAATTTTCTTTCTTGTCATACTCTTTTTTATCACCCGCTATATCCTGAAATTGACCCGCCTGTTTTTTGCCGGCATCGACCGGGGCAGCATCAAGTTGAAGAAGTTTGAGAGGGAGTGGGGATTGCCGACCTACAAGATTGTACGTCTGCTTATCGTTTCATTTGCGGTGATCGTGGCATATCCCTACATTCCCGGTTCGAGTTCGGATGCCTTCAAAGGGGTTTCCATTTTCCTGGGGGTAATTTTTTCGCTCGGATCATCCTCAGTGCTCACCAACATCATTGCCGGGTACACCATAACATATCGGCGAGCTTTCAAGGTTGGTGACCGTATCATGA
>JAFDCT010000345.1 GCA_019312695.1 Deltaproteobacteria bacterium
GAATTCATGGAGAAACATTCGGTTGCCAGATTGATCGGCGCCCCGCCGGGATATGTGGGCTACGAAGAAGGCGGCTACCTTACTGAAGCTGTAAGGCGCCGTCCGTATTCAGTCATCCTTTTTGATGAGATCGAAAAAGCGCATGGTGACGTATTCAATGTCCTGCTGCAGATACTTGATGACGGCCGCATGACAGACGGCCAGGGACGCACCATTGATTTCAAGAACACCATACTGATCATGACCTCCAACCTGGGAAGTCATCTTATCATGGAACTCGGTGAACAGAACAGGGAAGAAATGGTCAGGCAGGTTGATGAAATCCTGCACCGCCAGTTCAGGCCCGAGTTTCTCAACCGTATAGATGAAACCATAATTTTTCACGGCTTGAGCAAGGAAGACTTGGCTAAGATCGTCGATATTCAGGTGGCCCTTTTGACAAAGAGGCTGGCGGAAAGAAAATTTTCCATCAGTCTCACCGACAAAGCCAAAAATTTCCTTATCGAAGTAGGTTATGAACCTTCATACGGAGCCAGGCCCTTAAAAAGAGCAATCCAGCGCCATATCCAGGATGAACTGGCCATGCATATTCTGGAAGGGAAATTCAGTGAGGGCGACAGGATATTCGTAGATGCCGATCTCGATGCGCATAAACTTTTGTTCTGCAAGGAATAATTTTCTTTCACTATTGGTAAAGGGAGGTAGCAGGTACTGCCTCCCTGCTTATTGCTTTATACTATTCTTCTGCTAAAGAACTTTCAGCCGGATTCATCGCCGCCTGGATCAATACCTTCTGGCGGCATTCTTTGTATTGCTTTTTGAAAAGTTTTAGAGGGAAATGGGGCCTGTCCAGGTATTCCAGTATGGAATCATATACCTGCTGCTCCATTTCATGAAGCACTCTTTCCCGCTCTTCTGCATCGATAAAGTTACGTTTTTACTGCTGGCAAACTCCAGTTTCTCCCCCAGCATCTCCCTGATGCGGGGCAGAAGTTGAACGTCTTCGGGGGGCACAATCGCCCAGAAAGTTTCATCAATGGGGATGTATGCCTGGCAGAGCAATTCAACAAGCCAACGGTCGCCCGCCATAAACTGTGAGAGTTCGTGTAGAACCAATTCCATACCGATAGATTTTTTTTGAAAATTATGCAACAGAATGCTATGTAAAAGTAAAGGATTAAATTCACAGTCTAACTGCTGACCTCAAAAGTTCCGAGCTGGTAATGGGAGAACACTATGGATTTTCCCCTGCTCATTTTCACTGACCTTGATGGCACCCTGCTTGATCACCACAGTTACTCATATAACGGTGCCGCCAAAGCCCTGCAGCGCCTTCGCCAGCATTCAATCCCCATTATCTTGGCATCCAGCAAAACAAAAGCTGAACTCCAGCGGCTCCAAACAAAACTGGGACTGAATGAACCGTTTATTGCTGAAAACGGTGGTGCGGTTTTCATTCCAGCCGATTATTCAATGTTGGCTACGCATACCTTGGAAAAACTGGGGGACTATTATCTCAGGCAGTTTGGCAGACCCTACCGGTACATAAGAGAAATATTTGAAACTCTGCGGGCAAAATACAATATTAAAGGTTTTGGGGATATGACCGTGGAAGAGATCATGGCAGTAACGGGTCTCGCCAGTGAAGAAGCCCTTCTCGCTGGCCAACGGGACTTTACTGAACCGTTCCTGTTTTTATCAGAGCCTCTCCTGCAGGGACTTAAAGAGGATGCAGCTGATAAGGGCCTGAAGATAACACGCGGAGGCCGGTTTTATCACCTCATGGCTGCCCGGCAGGATAAAGGGCTTGCAGTTAAAGAGACCCTGCAGCTTTTTCAGGCCGGCAGTCCTGATAAAATTGTCACTGTTGGGCTCGGCGATGCTGAAAACGATTTTCTTATGCTTAAAACAGTGGATATCCCGGTGCTCATTCCTAAACCGGATGGAAGTTATGAAAACCTGGAGTTACGAGGGCTGCGCAGGCCTCCTTATCCGGGCAGCAAAGGCTGGGGAGCCGCTATCATGGCAATCCTGGATGATTTCCAACAGGCAGTCACCCAGAATATAAAATGTAACGATCATGCTGCAAAAGACTAACATCACTCCATAAAAATTGCTCAGGAGGATAGTATGGCTGATTTTCATCAGGAAGGAATTATTACCACACTGCATTCATTATACGAAGCTTTTGACCAGGATGAATATTTAGAGGGACTCGAGAAAAAACTGGTTGACTATGCCTCGCATCTTAACATCTGCCTGCTCCTGCCGTGTCTGTATTCAGAATTGCAGAACCCGCAGGTCTTGGACCCCATTGTCAATGATATCAGCCAGGTGGAATATCTTCATTCTATCGTGGTGGCTCTGGGTGGCGCCGATTATGCCCAGTTCCAGGAGGCACGCCGGTATTTCAGCAGACTTCAAACCGACAAGCGGGATTTAAAAATTGTCTGGGTTGATGGACCCGGTGTTCAGGAGATCCTGAACCGCATCAGGGAAAAGGATATTGCCACCGGTGTGGCCGGAAAAGGGCAGTCAGCCTGGGTTGCCCTCGGCTACATTCTTGGCCATGAGCAGGCTGACGTTATTGCCCTGCATGATTGTGATATTGTCACGTATAACCGTCTGCTGCTCGGCAGACTTATTGAGCCTGTTGCCAACCCCAACAATGATTTCGAGTTCTGCAAGGGATATTATGCCCGCATATCTCCTTCAGAACGGGCCATGAAAGGAAGGGTCACGCGGCTTTTCGTAGTGCCCTTCGTGGATGCCATGATGAAGATCATGCGGGAGCGCGGTTTTAATGAGCTGGAGAATTTCTTCCAGTATCACCGTTCGTTCAACTATCCACTGGCCGGGGAATTCAGTTTTACCTCCTACCTGGCTCGAGGGCTGAACATTGCCTATGACTGGGGTCTTGAAGTCAGCACGCTTTCTGAAGTGTACAACAAAGTCATAACCAAGAAAATAGCCCAGGTTGACCTGGCACGCAATTATGAACACAAGCACCAGGAAATGTCACAGGCAGATGCCCAGCGGGGGCTGCACCGTATGGTGGTCGATATAGCCAAATTTTATTTGAACTACATGCGCTCCCATGGTTTTGTCCTGGATGATGCAACCATTGATATGATCCTGCACACTTACTACCAGAATGCTCTGGCATTTATTAAAAGCTACAGCGATGATGCCGAGGTCAATAACCTGATTTACGATCGCTACAGTGAGGAGCAGGCGGCTCATTTTTTCAGGGGGTTTCTCTGGACTGCCTGGGAACAGAGCAAGGGACCGCAACTGAGCACTCAGATCCCTTCCTGGAACAGGGTACTCTATACACTGCCGGATATCTATGACCATGTTAAGTATGTGGTAGAAAAAGACAACAGCGAAGGAGAATAAAGCATCTGAAGCGGATTTAACGATGCATATCAATGAACGCAGAAAATTGGCCCGCCGTATCTTTGACTCTGCAGTTGAGAGTGTACTGCCGGACAGGTTGATTGCAGGATCAGTTGCCCTCCACGGCGATGCACTGCATATTCATGAAGCAGTGCACAAACTCAGGCCAGGCCAGAAGGTATTTGTCTTCGGTAGCGGCAAGGCATCAGTCGGCATGGCAAAAGCTCTTCTTGCAGTTCTTAAAACGCGGGCTGCTGGCGGAGTTATTGTCACCAGCCAGCAGCCGGATGAAGACCTTTCGCCTCTGCAGGTTGTACAGGGTTCCCATCCGGTTCCGAATGAAAAAAGCATTAAGGGGGCTGAGTTGCTGCTAGATGGCCTGTCCGGCTTAAACAGTGACGATTTTTTTCTTTATCTTCTTTCCGGCGGTTCCTCAGCCCTGATTGAAAAACCTCTGCACCCTATCACGCTTGAACAAATGCAGGAGATAACAAGGCTTCTGCTGCGCAACAGTGTGCCGATCCAGCAGGTCAATGCGGTACGCAAGCACCTGAGCATGGTCAAAGGCGGCAGGCTTGGCCAGTGCACCCAGGCAGCCGGTGCGGTGCTGGTCATCTCCGATGTCATCGGTGATGACCTCTCTGTAATCGGCTCCGGGCCTCTTTATTACGATCCGACCAGCTTTGAAGATTGCCGGCTAATTCTTGAGCGGGCCTCTATATGGAATAAAATACCTGCCAGCGTACATGAAATAATCGTCAGTGGCGAAAAAGGTAAAATTAGCGAAACACCAAAGCAGCAAAAGGACACAATCCTTCACTATCTGCTCGGAACCAACCGTATCGCCCTCCAGCATGCCCAAAAAACTGCTGAAAATTCGGGATTGCAGAGTTTCATTCTCAGCTCATATCTGGAAGGTGAAGCCAAGGAAGTGGCTAAAGTCCTCACTTCAATTGCCAAAAATATCAGTATCTATAATGAACCTTTTAGTCCGCCTGTCTGCCTTTTATGTGGTGGCGAAACCACAGTCACTGTCCGAGGGAGCGGCCGGGGTGGGCGCAACCAGGAACTTGCCCTTGCTGCACTTGCAGAAATTGGCGAACAGGATAACATTCTCCTACTAAGCGGCGGCACGGATGGCATTGATGGCAGTTCTTCCGCAGCGGGGGCAATTGCTGACAGCGGCCTTTTCCGAGAAAGTGTAAGGCTGAAACTTTCAATTGAACGTTTTCTTGATGAAAACAATTCCTCTGACTTTTTTCAGGCTGTAGGCGGTTTGTTGCAAACCGGCCCTACCGGCACAAATGTTATGGATATAACTCTGTTAATCATTGACAAGGAGGATTTATGAGTCGAACTGGAAGATTTTCCACTGCAATGCGGGAATCTGCCAGACGCCAGATCGAACATCTCGGCCAGGCAGATATAGTGGTAGGGATCCCCTCCTATTACAGTGATGACTCCCTGGCTCACGTCATACAAATGGTAGCGGAGGGGCTTGATCATTTCTACCCTGAGAAAAAAGCCCTGATCATAATCGCGGATGGAGGTTCAACCGATGACACACGAGAGGTAGCGCAGTCCATTGATAACCATCACTTCCATATTGATATCCTGGTAACCATTTATAGGGGTATACCGGGCAAAGGTTCTGCTTTCCGGGCAATTTTCGAGGCAGCCAAATACCTGCGGGCCTCTGCAGTCGCGCTGTTCGATTCCGACCTCAAATCCATTAAGCCCGGCTGGGTGCGTAATATCCTTGATCCCATATTGAACGGTTACGATTTTGTCGCACCCGACTATTCCCGTTACAAATTTGACGGCACAATCACCAATACCATCGCCTACAATCTGACCAGGGCTTTATATGGGGTCAATATCAGACAACCGATCGGCGGTGACTTCGGCATGTCCAGGGCCATGGTAAATCACTGCCTCAATCAGGATGTCTGGGATACGGATATTGCCAAATTCGGAGTTGACATCTGGCTGACCACCACGGCAATTACCGGCGGCTTCAGGCTCTGCCAGGCAAAGCTTGGCGCTAAAATCCATGGCGAGAAAGACCCGGCTGCCGACCTGGGTCCCATGTTCCGGGAAGTTGTCGGCACCATCTTCATTCTCCTTTGCAGCGACCAGACATACCTGGAAAAAGTTACCGAGACAATCAGTACACCGATCTTCGGCGAAGCTATCGGCGAAGAACCTGAATCCTTTGAGGTAAACCTGGAGGCACTCATTAATTATTTTAGCATCGGCTTTAAAAATTTCGGATCTGTCTGG
The DNA here is from genome assembly GCA_019312695.1 of Deltaproteobacteria bacterium. GTDB lineage: Bacteria > Desulfobacterota > Desulfobulbia > Desulfobulbales > BM004 > BM004. The sequence goes on from JAFDCT010000345.1 coordinate 5,683, forward strand.
GCAAATATCATTGAAGAAAAAGATTATGAAATCATAAAAAAGCTTGCCCAGTCAAAAAGCCTGAAAAGTTTCAATCTCCCAACAGATGTCTGGGTTCGAATAGTTTATCGCTATGCCCATTACTTCTGCAGGGCTGAACACCAGCGTTTCATGATTCTTGACACCCTCATTCCCCTGTATAATGCCAGGGTCGCCTCACTTATCAAGATTTTGAAGGAAAAAAACCAGGCCGAGGCAGAGGAGTATTACGACAGTCAGGCCCAGGTTTTCGAATCAATGCGCGGCTATCTCATTGAGCTGCTGCATAAAAATGACGTCTCACCTGAAATAATAATTAGGAAGTAATTTTTCCTGCTGTGACAAAAATCCTGCAGAATTGATCTTGCCCAAATACAAAGAAGCCCCGGTGACATTAGCGGGGCTTCTGATAATTTTATTATAAAAATAAATATTGCCTGAAATTCTGAAGTGCTTTTTATATATATTTTTTTAAATGTTAAAAAAAAGCACTTGATAATCTCTTTATTATAAATTGCTTTAGCGCATGAAGAATTTTATACAGTTTTCCAATGCGTTCGAATAGGAGTAATAAAATCCGGCATTCTGAAATCATTACACTCGTCCGGCAACGAGCTGAAAATCTCTATGAAAACAGTAGGTTGTGCTGTTCTGAGGCGCTTCTGCTTGTTCTCAATCATGGTTTTAAAGGCGGGCTGACGGCTGAGCAGGCCAAACAGCTTGGAGCCGGCTTCTGCGGCGGCATGGGTGAGGCCGGCTGTACCTGTGGTGCTCTGGCCGGCGCTATCATGGGGCTTGGTCTCCTTGTCGGCCCTCACGCAAAAGGGAGCATGAACAAAAAAAAATTCAGGCTGCTGGCCAAGACAATGCATGACCGATTTCACGAAAAATTTTCATCCACCTGCTGCCGGGTGCTGATCCAACCCTTTGATAAGGACAAAAAGGGCCGTTCAAAGTTCTGTGCCAAGCTGACCGGCACAACCGCA
>JAFDCT010000346.1 GCA_019312695.1 Deltaproteobacteria bacterium
AATTTATGGCGGCAAAACAGTTGAAGTGCTCAACACCGATGCCGAAGGTCGCCTGATCCTGGCAGATGCCCTGGCCTATGGTATTAAACAGTATAAGCCCAAGGCGGTTGTTGACCTGGCAACACTGACGGGTGCAGTAGTTATCGGCCTCGGGCATCACCGAACGGGTTTGTTAAGCAATAATGATGAGCTGACACAAAAAGTCATGGCTGCCGGGGACAGAAGTGGAGAACCTCTCTGGCGTTTGCCCTTGGGACCGGAGTACTCCAAGCAGATAAAATCCAAGGTTGCGGATATAAAGAATATCGGGAACCGTTCTGCAGGAACAATTACGGCGGCAGCTTTCCTTCAGGAATTTGTAGGAGACACAGCCTGGGTCCATCTTGATATTGCCGGAACAGCATACAATTTTACTGAAAAATCATATGTCCCCGGTAAGGCACCTTCCGGCATAGGAGTACGCACACTGCTGGAATTGATTCGCAACTGGAAATGATGGCATAAAGGTTACACGTTTTCAAGGTGTCGAGGTTTCAGGTAAAATAAAATGGAGACCCTAGAATGGAAAAGGATAAGGCTTAAAGAGAAAAACACAGGACTCTGAATAGATAGATTATAATAAATATTTTTCCTTGAAAATAATACCTGGCCCCCCAGGCTCCTGTCTTTATCCAGTTTTTGCTTTAAGTTCAAAAGCTGCGGCAAAGAGGCTTTTGGTATAGGGATGCTGGGGATTAGTGAAAAGGTCATCAGCAGGGCCTGCTTCCACAATCCTGCCGTTTTGCATTACTGCGATTTCATCAGCCATTGCTTTAATTACCCGCAGGTCATGGGATACAAAAAGATAGGTAATACCATACCGCCGCTGCAGGTCTTTCAACAATTTGATGATCTGGGCCTGGATTGTCATATCAAGAGCGCTGGTCGGTTCATCAAGCATGATAAATCTCGGCTGGAGGGCTATTGCCCGGGCAATGGCAATTCTCTGCCTCTGGCCGCCTGAGAATTCATGGGGGTAACGGCCAGCCATCTCCTCATCCAGTCCCACTTCTTTGAGGGTTTTATAAACCATACGCTGCCGGTCCTTTTTGCCCTTGCCGATGTTGTGTACCTTGAGCCCCTCGCTGATTATCTGCTCAATGGTCAGGCGTGGGGAAAGAGATGAAAATGGGTCCTGGAAAACAATCTGGAGCTCTTTGCGCAGGGGCCTGAGTGCCGCCCTTGTTTGATGCACAAGATTTCTGACGTCTTCTTTTTCGCTGGTGTAAAGAATTTCCCCCTGACAATCTGTGAGGCGCAGAAGGCACATACCAAGCGTGCTTTTGCCAGAGCCGGATTCGCCCACAACTCCATACGTCGTGCCCTCGCGGATGGTAAGACTTACTCCGTCAACAGCCTTTATTTTGCCAATGGTGCGTTTGAAGAATCCAGCCTTTATGGGAAAATGACACTTCAGGTCAGAAACAGCAAGAATCTGCTGCCGCCCAGGTTTCGGTTCCGGTTTTCCTTTTGGAACACTGCTCAGCAGGTGTATGGTGTATGGATCCTGCGGTTTGGCAAATATGGTTCCTGTCGGGCCTTCTTCAACAATTCTGCCGTCGTTCATAATATGCACATGCTCTGAAATCTTCTGCACCATATTCAGATCGTGTGTGATCAGTAGAACAGCCATGTTGAGATCTCTCTGTACATCTTTAAGCAGTTCAAGAATCTGGGCCTGAATGGTTACATCAAGAGCTGTCGTCGGTTCATCTGCAATGAGCAGAGCCGGCCTGCAGGCAAGAGCCATTGCAATCATAGCCCGCTGCCGCTGGCCGCCAGACAGCTGGTGCGGAAAACTTTTCAGACGCTGCTCAGGATCAGGGATGCCGCACCTGTCAAGAAGGTCGATGGCTTTTACCTGGGCCTCCTGGGCTGTCAGCTTCTGATGCAGCAGTAATGGTTCGATCAGCTGGTTACCGATGGAATATACCGGATTTAAAGAAGTCATGGGTTCCTGGAAGATCATGGCAATTTGATTGCCGCGGATATGACGCATCCTGGATTCAGGCAGAGAGAGGAGGTTCTGACCGGAAAAATTGATCGTCCCTGTGGCAGTGACTGCAGAGGTTTTTTCCAAAAGGCGCAGGATGGATAAAGCTGTTACAGACTTGCCGGAGCCTGATTCGCCAACAAGGGCTACTGTTTGACCTTTATCCACGCGAAAGGAGACATTGTGCAGCACTTGGCTGTCACCATCTTCGGTGTGGAATTTTAGCGAGAGATTTTGGATGTCCAGTAACATAATTACGTAAAGATTTGATACATTGAAGAATGAATATTTATTGTAAAATATCCTCGATTTTTTAATTTTTTATTTAGAGTAACGTATTATGTGTTTCAGTTTCTGCCTGGAGTCTTTTTTATGGAGTTCCACTAATTTTAAATTTTCTGTCTGTCAATCATCAAGTTGTCTCGTTACATGATAATCTTCGTCACGTTTCGTTTGACGACAATTCTTCATTTTTTTTCATCAACTGGCGTGGATCAAACGTTTCCCGGAGAGCCTCGCCGATGAAAATCAGCAGGATCAACGTTCCGACAAGAACTGTAAAAGTGGACAATGACAGCCACCATGCCTCAATATTACTTTTACCCTGGGCCAGCAGCTCACCGAGACTGGGGGTTGAAGGCGGCACACCAAGTCCGAGGAAATCAAGGCTGGTTAGGGCAAGAATAGCACCGGACAGCCTGAAGGGGAGGAAGGTGATAACCGGGGTCATACCGTTTGGCAGCAGGTGGCGGAACATGATTGTCACGTTTGATACACCCAGGGCTCTGGCAGCAGTGACATAATCCATGTTTCTGCCCTTGAGGAACTCGGCCCGTACGTAATCAGATAATCCCATCCAGCCGAACATTGACAGCAGGATGAGGAGAAGCATGACACTTGGTTTGAAGATGGAGGCAAAGATGATCAGCAGGTACAATTCAGGCATGGCACCCCATATTTCAATAAATCGTTGCAGAAAAAGATCTGTTTTGCCGCCCAGATATCCCTGAATCGCTCCGGCAAGGATACCGATTGTGGTTCCGACAAAGGTTAGAGCAAATCCGAAGAGCACTGATAACCTGAAACCATAGATCAAGCGTGCCAGGACATCCCGGCCGCGGTCATCAGTGCCGAGAAGATTGTCATTTGTAGGCGGTGAGGGTACCGGTCTGTCCAGGTCGAGATTGATGGTGTCGTAACTGAAATGGTTCAGGGGA
>JAFDCT010000347.1 GCA_019312695.1 Deltaproteobacteria bacterium
AGACTGCTTCGAGGACTTGAAATTTTTTACGTTACTGGCATACCATTGTCCCGGCATCTGGTAGATCAAAGAAAAAGTATTAGAAATTATCATGCCTTTAAGATTGGTTTGACTCGGCCGCGACAAGAGCTGTATGCGCGCATAGACAGACGTGTCCGCCTCATGGTAGAACAAGGACTGCTTGATGAGGTAAGGAAAATTGTGGGCTTGGGATATGATAGACAATTAAAAGCAATGCAGGCCATAGGCTATCGTCATATGGTAAATTTTCTGGACGGGAACTGGACCTGGGAGCAAACCCTTGAACTGCTTGCCAGGGATACTAGACATTACGCCAAACGGCAATTTACCTGGTTTAATAATGACAAGGAAATTTTATGGTATGATGTGAGGCAGAAAGATAAAATATTAGAGGATATCAAGAGATTTATAATGCCGGGTAATTCTTTATAAATATTTCGAAAGCGAGCTGATGCAGGAAGTTCTCTTCATAGGTGCAGGGACCCGCGGGGCAAAACTGGTTGGTAGTGAATTCCAGCCCTATATTGCTTTTCACGGTAAAACCTGTATTGCACATGTTGTTGAGGCAGCGATGCAGGCCAGGAGCGTGGGAGATATCTATATCTGGGGTGATAAGAACACTCTTGAACGCATTCTGGCTGAGCAGATAAAACAGTATCATTCCCGAATCATAATTATCGAAGAACGGGAAAATATTATTGAGAGTTTTTTTGCATCCTATCTCAAGTATCTTTCAAGCGACAGCAACACATTGCACAGTATGATCAGCAGTTGGGATTCCATACAGAATGTTAACTGGGATCAACTGCGCACATATTTCAGCAATGGTGAACAGTGGGAAAAACAGGTTAATGTCATTGTCAGCGATACACCGCTTATCAGTTCATATGAACTTGATTTTCTTATTGAAAACAAGAACCGAAATGCAGATATGGTTCTCGGGCGTACTGCCAGGAAAGATTATAAGGCCATACTCGAGAGACTAGGGGAAATTCCTGTCAGAGAAAAATCTGTTAAGAATTTCTATACCTACCGAATCGACAACAAAGATGTATCCTTAATTGTCAACAGCTTTATAGCTGGCAAGCCGCTCAAGCTTGATAAGAATATCTGGAACCTGACCGGCAGTTTTTATGAAAACAGAACCATAATCGCCGGACGCAAAAAAAATCTGCGCAATATTGCCCGAAACCTGTTGTTTTTTAAAAGGCTGTTCTTCCCGAAGGAATCTGAAGCAGGCCGATACAGTTATGTAGAACGGGCCAGGGCGGTTTTCTACCTGATCAATGCCTACAAGGCCATCGTGAAAAGCAAGAGCGGCAATATTTACTATCGAGATCTCAAAAAGATTTATAAAAGCATCAAGACTCTCGTCAGCCTGAACATAGAATTAGATATAAGTCACTGTTTCGGGTCTGCATTTGATATTGATACCGAGTATGAAACAGAATTTATCCGCAGAAATTTTTTCACTCTGCAAAAGATTTGTGATGAGTATTACAAAACCTATGACGAACCTCAGTTATAATCCGGAAGCAGGCTACTAAATAATTTATGACTTTGCCGTTAACAGAAAAAATTTGGCTGTTTCGCAGTGCTCCCGGGGAGGTCCCTGAGGAACAGATAAAGAAAACCGCCCAGGATTTAGGTATTCCTGAAATCATTGTCAGAATCATGGCACTCAGGGGAGTTTCAGACAATGATATACTAAATGAGTTTTTAACTCCTGCCCTGGCTCAACTGCCGCAACCCCATCTTATGAAAGGTATGGAGAAAGCTGTGGAAATTCTGCTGGATGCCTTGAAGTCCCCCAAACCGATAACCGTTTTTGGCGATTTCGATGCTGACGGTGTTACTGCTACTTCCTTACTTACCCTGTTTTTTAACAAGATCGGTGCAGCACCGATACAGTATTATATCCCTGACCGTTTGTCTGAGGGATATGGTATGAACAGTGACGCGGTAAAAAAGATACATGAAAGTAATATGCTGCAATGGGGTAATGCCGGTGTACTCCTGACTGCGGACTGTGGCATCAGTGATATTGGTATTGTTGATGAAGCCAAATGTCTTGGATTTACTGTAATTATCACCGACCATCATAAACCACCGGCAAGTCTTCCCATGGCAGATACTATTTTGAATCCCTTGCAGCCTGGCTGTCTGTTCCCCTGTAAAGACCTGGCAGGTGTTGGAGTGGCCTTTACCTGATCATGGGACTACGATCCGAATTAATGAAAAACGGTTATTGGCCTGAAAATAAAATGCCGAATCTTAAGTCATACATGGATCTGGTGGCGATAGGCACAGTTGCCGATCAGGTTCCTGTCACCGGCTGTAATAGAATAATTGTCAGGGCAGGACTGGAAATACTTAATATGGCAGGCCGGATTGGTCTGCGGCAACTTCTTGACTGGAATAAATTTAATGGCAGGAGTGTCAGTGCCGAAGATATTGCCTTTCGTCTGGCACCAAGGATAAATGCCGTGGGAAGGATCGGTTCTGCCATTACAGCTGTAAAACTTATGACCACAAATTCACAGAAAGAGGCAAAGCAGTTTGCCAGGGAACTGGAAGAGGCGAATAATGTCAGGAAAAATATAGAAGCAAATATTTTTTCTGACGCGGTGCAGATGGTTTCAAAAGAGACTCTCGAGTCGGCAAAATCTTTGGTTTTATATAAAAATGACTGGCACCAAGGGGTGCTTGGTATCGTTGCCAGCAGGCTATGCGACCAGTACCACCGCCCTGTCATCCTGCTGACAGACTGTGGGCCGAATGTTTTAAACGATCCAGTAAAGCTTGTAAAAGGTTCGGGGCGCTCGATTGAAGGGGTTGATATTCACGAGGCGGTAACATCCTGCCAGGATATGCTGCATCGCTACGGTGGTCATTCAGGAGCAGTGGGTCTGACACTGCCGTTAGTCAATATTGAATCATTCAGGTATCAGTTTGACGAATTTGTAAAGGACCATGCCTCAAAGCAGACTTCAACTCCCAGACTGTTAATTGATCTGCAAATAACCCCGTCCGAACTTTTTGACCAGGAATTCCTTGCAGTTTATAATGCACTGTCTCCTTTTGGGAACGGTAATCCAGAACCGGTTTTCTGTCTCAGGTCACAAAAGCTTTCAAATCTCCGGCAGGTCGGTTCCAATCATCTCAGATTTTCCCTCATGGCTGCTAATGGGATGATGAATGGTATTGGATTCGGCTTTGGTGGCCTGATTGAATTACTCCACAACAACCTTTTCGACCTGGCCTTTTCCTTACGTTTAAATTCTTACCTGGGACAGGAAAAATGGGAAATACATCTGGTTGACCTGCAACCATCTGCCCCTGATAATCTTTTCTCTTAATAGTGTTTTTTCATGAGTATATTTTACTTGACATGGTAGGTATTTTTACCTATTATTGCTTGCATCATAAGTGGAATACTTTTTTCAGCAGTTTCTTCTGAAGTAAAGATGAATATTGCCACATGAATAAAGGGCGTTGCTTGAAATAAAAAACCTTTAAAGTACTATTGGGTACTTTAAAGGTTTTTTATTTTTTTTGTTACTTGCGGCCCTCCAAAATATATATTTTTTTACAATCAACTTTATTATCCGAATCAAATAAAGGGGAGTGAAACAGTGATGACTGAACTGATTATCAAACACTTTTCAGGACAGCCAACAGAATATGAAGGCCTCATAAAAAGACTTGTGCCGCAGTACAAAAAACAGCACGAAGTTATTTGCGAGTTACTGCCTGAGACTTCTGATAAACAGTTTCGTGTTCTTGATCTTGGCTGCGGAAATGGCGCCTTGTCAGAACTTATACTCAAGAAACTTCCCAATGCCCATGTTGTCGGTTTTGATCATACTCCCAAGATGCTTGAAGCGTATGAAGAAAAACTCTCTGCTTATGAGGGAAGATATGAACTTTTACTTGGCGATTTTCGTTTTGACCCTATTGGCATCAGATATGACATAGTTCTCGCAGGCCTTTCATTACAGCATCTTACCTGGGGCGAACGAAAGGATTTCTATAAGCTTGTTTATTCCGTGCTCAATACCAACGGTTCATTCATATTGAACGATATTGTAATTGATGAAGATTGGCATACCCGAAAACTCCAGTACAAAAACTGGATGGACTTTATTGCCGCAAACGGTGAAGATCCGGACTTCTGGCTCAATATACATCTTACCAAAGATTATCCGATAACCCTTGAGGATCACTTTCAATGGCTGGAAGAAGTAGGGTTTTCAAAAACAGACTGCTACTGGCGCTTTAGCAACTTTGCCATAACCATGGCAATTAAATAACACTGGATCTCTATACCTTTTCCTTCTTGACATTTAGTTTTTCTGTACAAAAATAGAGATACTGTACATATACCCTTATTTCTGAAATCATTAATTTGTTTTATCAGAATGACATCGTATCTCGATCCTCAATCCCTTGGTTTGGCGCCTCGAACTGTTGTCGAGGTAGTAGATTCTTATACTATAGCCATTGTTATAAAACGCAAGAGCAGGATAATTATGACTGATGGTCAAAAGATCCTGGCTAAAGCTGAAAAGATTAAAAGGGCAAAACCGGGCAGCAAAATCATATTAAAGACCTCTGCACCGGTATGCGGCAAAACTTTGCAATTCTTAGCAGATAACAACATTGAACTTGATGCTTTGACAAAAAATTAAGGTGACGGAATTCTGCATGAATGCAGCAAGAAAAATCAAAAAGGTTTTTAAAAGCAAACAAACAATTGAAGGAGCAGGAGTCCACCTCAAGCGGGCTTTCGGGTTCAGTGAATTGCCACTCTTTGATCCATTTCTTCTTATGGATGATTTCCGCTCAGGCAACCCGAATCAATACATTAAAGGTTTTCCCTGGCATCCACACCGGGGCATCGAGACAATCACCTATGTTCTTGAAGGTAAGGTGGAGCATGGTGACAGTCTTGGCAACTCAGGTATTATTGATTCTGGGGATGTGCAGTGGATGACTGCCGGAAGCGGTATTATTCACCAGGAAATGCCTAAGGGGAATAAAAGAGGCAAAATGGAAGGTTTTCAGCTTTGGGCTAACCTGCCGGCAGCAGAAAAGATGATGTCGCCACGGTACCGGGATGTAAGATCCGACGACATCCCTGTGATAACCCTTGAAAATGATATCACAGTAAAGATAATCTGCGGTATGGTGAATGGTATCCGAGGCCCGGTGCATGACATAAGAATAGATCCTGGGTATATGGATATAACTGTGCCGGCGCAAACTGTGTATCACCACCCCACCAAACAGGGTCACACGGTTTTAGTTTATATCATCGGCGGCCAGGGGTATTTCTGCAAGGAAAAGAAGCCCTTTACCCATGAAACAGCAGGCGTGAATTATTTTGATATGGAGACAGACCCGGTTGCCGATAATGGCAGCCTTATACTTTTTGAGGATGGTGATTTCGTCCAGATTGAAACAGAGACTGTTCCTGTCCGCTTTCTGTTAATTTCAGGAAAACCCCTGGGGGAGCCGATTGCCTGGTATGGTCCGATTGTCATGAATACCCAGGAAGAATTGCGTATTGCCTTTGAGGAATACCAAAATGGTAGGTTTCTGAAGCACAAGCAGGACTGATTCCCATTATTGTTGCTTAGTAATCTCCCGCCCCTTGTCCCAGCCCTGGCGGTATCCGTCCCGATAGGACTTTTTCAAAGCATAATTATTGAATGGTGGCGCCGGATCTTCCGGCAATCCCCGGGCTTTTTTCAAACCGCTGTTAAAACCCTTTTCAAAATATTCAATTTTAATCTGCTCATTGGTAAGTTTGTTATCATGATAAATATCAACGCAGCGTTTGATCAAGAGCAGGGCAAATACTATAAGTAATACCTGCAGCAACCGCAGACCGAAACGGGTATGAAATGGGATTTTTCCCTCTTTTTGTGCCATTTTAATCCTGACAAAATAATAAATTATTTGATAATTCTATTTATTATAATACGTTATTTCTTTACAAGCCAACAACGAACAAATTCTCAGGGAACAAGCATGAACCTAACAAGCTATCACACACCTCATAAATTTACAAAATTTGGCCTCCTTGCCTGCTTCAGCATGGTTCTGCATCTGACACCTACCCAGTGTTTTGCCCAGGATGACAAGAGTGAAGTTTCGCAGGCATTGGCAGATTCCAGGCTGTCTACATTCATTCAGGGTGGCTATGTATACCAGCCTGATACTGATATAGACGGAAGCAGTGCGAATTTCAGAGCATACCGGTTTTTTGTTCAACCCGGTATTACTTATGCGCCAGACCGTACGAAGAGTTTTTCATTGGCATTGGGGTATGGTTACGATGATTATGATTTTAACGGCAGGGATGGTTTTGGAGTATTACATCCTTGGGATGCAATACATTCGTTGCGACTAAGCGCACCTGTCAGGTTCACCAAGGGACGTAATTGGTCATTTTTCCTTGTGCCGACAATTCGTTTTACCGGCGAAAAAGATGCGGATGTTAACGATTCAATGACTGGTGGCGCATTTGTTGGCTTTGCCTATAGAATCAATGAACGGTTTACTATTGGTCCCGGGATAGGGGTTATTTCGCAAATTAAAGATGATGCCAGCATCTTTCCGGTCCTGATCATTAACTGGAAGATCACAGATACTCTCAGCTTGGAAACCGGACGCGGGCTTGGGGCAACACTTGGTCCAGGTGTTTCACTGAACTGGAAAATTACAGAACAATGGCAGTTGACTCTGGGGGGCCGTTATGAAAAATTGCGCTTCAGGCTGGATGATAAGGCCCAGACACCAAATGGTATTGGCCAGGATGAATCATTGCCAGTCTATGGCGGAATAACCTATAATTTCAATCCGAATGCAAGGATAAGCATGGTAGGGGGGATTGAAGCCTCAGGAGAACTGCAACTCGAAGATAAGCATGGCAATGTAATAGAACAGGAAGAATATGAAAGTGCGCCGTTTTTCGGATTGAGTTTTTCATATCGCTTTTAAAAAGTTAATTTTTTCAAGGTCTCGTGGAGCAAGGGATAATTTTTACAATTAATTACATATAACA
>JAFDCT010000348.1 GCA_019312695.1 Deltaproteobacteria bacterium
AAAGGGGATTACAAGGAAAACGGCACTAATAATTATTTTTAATAAGGGAAATTTGGGATTATCACCACTACCGGTTGGGATTTTAACCAAATACGGCTGAGATAGAAGTCCATATATATTTTGCCACAATCTTACCTTTTTGAGGAGAGAAATCGAGTTACGATGTGCGGCGTCAATAATATTCAGCCAAATAGAAACTATCTCAGTCTGAAATGAAAGTTGAGATGTGTCCTAACAATCTTAAATTTTTGCGCAAGCCAGCTAGCGTAGATTCCTATCAGATACAAAAGTATTTGCTGGTACAAAAAATTAAGCAAAAAGTAACAGGCTAATAGCCATAACGGCCATTCCGGCAACCACGCCGTACATCGCTATATGGTGCTCACCATATTTCTCAGCAGTTGGCAGGAGTTCATCAAGTGAGATAAAAACCATAATGCCCGCAACCACGGCAAAAAGAAGCCCAAAGACAACATCATTAAAAAATCTGAATAGCAGAAAATAACCGATCATCGCTCCCACCGGCTCAGCCAGCCCAGACAGAAACGAGTAGAAAAAAGCCTTTTTTTTGCTGCCGGTAGCATAATATAGAGGAACTGAAACAGCTATTCCTTCAGGAATATTATGTATTGCTACAGCAACGGCGATACTCATACCAAGAGTAGGGTCCTGCAACCCCCCAACAAATGTTGCCAGACCTTCAGGAAAGTTATGTATGGCAATTGCCAGGGCCGAGAACAATCCCATTCTATGGAGGTCCTTTCTTCTTTCCAGTTCTGCCTTATCAACCTCCCCCATTTCGCTTATATCATGGATTTCATGGGGGTTCTCGTAGGAAGGGACAAGTTTATCTATGAGAGCTATCAGTAAAATACCTCCAAAAAAGGCAAGTGTAGTATACAGGTAGCCGGTTGCAGAACCTACTGATGACTCCAGGGCATCTCTGCCTTTTACAAAAATCTCAATCATTGAGACATAGATCATAACTCCTGCAGAGAATCCCAGGGAACCGGTTAAAAATCGGACACTGGTCTTCTTGGCGAAAAAGGCAAGAGCACTTCCGACTCCGGTTGACAATCCTGCAAAAAGGGTCAAGGAGAAAGCTATCAGGACTTCACTTGAGCTGTAACTCATTGATTTGTAGAGTTTTATTGCAATCTAAGTTTGGCAGTTTTCAACAAAATACCACGCCTGGAATAAAGTAGGAGTAGCGATTCTGAAAATTGAATATTTCTTGCTAACATCTAAAGTTTTGTCATACAAAATCTGACACAATATATCCACTGGCAATTATAACTACACCCTCTAAATTCAAGTCACTCTCATAGGTATTACTTGACTATGTGAGAATATCAGCAAGTGGCCCTGCTCCTTTTCTGGCTCCCTTGACAATAGTTTTTAGAAAAGCTGACTGGAGTGGGTCAATTGCCATTGCGGCTTTAAATGGTGAACTGTTCTCCAGGTTTCGCATAATACGACCAAGTAATCTATGCCCCATTTTTTCGGGGTCATCAAAAATGAGGTCTGCAAGTTTGCCGCGTTCGATTGCCATCTTAACTCGCTGATCGAATACCGTATCAGGGATGAAAACTTTCTGAGGACGGGATTTCATCTTAGCAGCACCGCTCTTACAAACTGTTTTGCAAACCCCACATCCCAGGCAGAGTTCTTCCTGGCGTACGGCCCATCTTTTCTTCTTTGCATCCTCTCCTCTTTCTATATGAACAGCATCCATCGGGCAAACCTTAGCGCACTCGCCACAACCCTTACATTTCTCAATGTCAATTTCCATAATCCAATTGGATGAAACAAGGGGCTTACTGAGGTCAAGAGATTTCAAGGCCCTCATTACCGAGCAACAACATCCACAGCAATTACAGATAAAAGTTACTTTGTTTTTGACATTGTCTCCAGTTTGGGCAAGGCCACTCTCTTTACTTTTGGCTAAAATTTCCATTGATTCCCTTTTGGAAATTGATCGAGCGTGACCAGCACTGCTTAATGCTTCTGCTGCATAATTGAATGTCAGACAAACCTCTTGAGGCCTTTCGCAACTTGATCCAAGATGTTCGGCAGTATGGTGGCATTGACAAAGTCCTACAGCCCAAGCTGATGCGGTATCGACTACATGGCTTGCACGCTCCCAGTCCAATATCTCAGCATAATCTGTCTCAGACAATGCTTCTTCTCTGACAAAAGTACGAAAAAGTTGTGTTTTGCCCTCAAAATGAGTCATCATAAAATCATTATTTTCATGAAAGTACTGATCAAAAAGTTTTGCCAGGTCTGGAAGTGGCATATCTGGGCGAGTTCTCATAAAGACAAACTCGAAAAGTCCTATAACAACAGGAGGGAGTGTGAAATAACGGGTACCATTGTGCTTTATATCCAGCAATACTCCTCTTTGGGACATTTCCGTCAACTTGCTCTCAAGTTCATCCTTGGGCATATCAAATTTATTTACAAGATTATCTAGCGGTGTGAAATTGTGCGGTAGACGGCTAGCGATTTCTGCTTCGTGTGGAGAAAACAAGATGCTTAATATCTTCATTAGTATTGGAGAATTTGACGCTCCTTGGACCTTTTGTGATAAGCGTTGCTGCAGTAATTGATATTCTTTCGTATTGGTTTTTATATGCCCCATCTGTTCCTCCCCTTTATCTTTATTTTCTAAGCAGAGTATGATCCCAGAAATTTTTTAATATTTCCAAATCACTGAAGAGAAACCTCTATCACTGGAGTTTCCTCCATTGTCAAAGTTTTATGTCACAAATTGTAATGCAAGCCCTATACTTAAAAACTAACGGAAGTATCTGTTAGATGTCAATCATGAAATAAAACAATTTCTGTCAGTAGAAATTAAGCATTGATCTACACTGTAAATGTGTACAGAAAGTACAAATTATTATTGCTTTGGAGTTTTTGAAAATAATATTTTGGCTAGATGGGAATTTAATGTTGGTACTGAATAATACATAAGAGTGTAACTATCTTGCCACAATCTTTACTTTATGAGAGTGAATTACCAGTTAAAGGTGTGTAATGGCAATGTTAACTATTGGGAAGGGTGCTACCAGTCTGGATTAATAGCCTAAATCGAAAGTCAAAAAGCTATTTAGACATGGTATTCTTCATCGAACAAAGCGATAAAGACATGAGCTACTTGATTTCACAACTCATGTCCTCACCACAGCAAATTGGGGATTTGATCTTGCCATGACTATTTGGACATTTTGAAACATGAACTTCAGTTCCATCATCCAGTTTAATTGAATCATGAACAAGTGGCGCATCACACTTAGCGCATGTTGCATTAACTTCCATACCGCATTTCGAACATTTGTAAGTTGCCATTTTATTCCCTCCTAAGATTCAATTAACTAACACATTCTTATTATTACTATTTCCGTTTATATAATCCTTGCCATTTTTCAGAAAAACCTCTCCAATTGGAGTCTCCTCCATCAAAGGTATAGAGTATGGGAAAATGTATAATTATATTTAAAAATATTTAGTTGAATAAATCAAGTACCACAATGTGTTAGGAATCAGAAACCTCAAAGTGCGAATAACAAAAAAAACTCCTCGCTCGGGCTTTGGCGTAAATAAGGAAGGAATTAACAGAGAGAGAGGGGATAGCCTTTGTATGGTTTTCATTAAAGAACAATTATTCCTAACTACTAGTCAAGGTGTAGCAACAAAACTTTATTTGAGGCCATTGAAAACTTTGTTCTTTGACAATTGAATAAATTGGGGATGAGTGGCGGGAAAAAGGTGTACTAATTAGTCAAGATTTCGTGCAAATATGTTAACAATTAGTAGCCTCATGCCGAGTCAGGGTGTCCACTGGCAATGTTGACTATGCAATAAATCTATTTGTCCATGTGTGTAGCAGAAAAGATTGAGATTTTTGGTAAGCCTTGATGAAAAATCATTACCCCAGGTTATTCAGGTGGTAGGGGGATTTCCGCTGCGAGACCTGCGAAGAAAACATCCTGCCCAAAGGATTCATTGAAAATCTTGGTCGAAGCAGGGCCTACAGCACAGTGGGCCGGGCCGATCTTCTCTAATCCAATCTCCTTTAAATCCTTGGCGATCACCCGCATCTCCTCTTCTGTTTTGTTAAGATAGCGCATCCCCCCCATGCTCATGTAGATTTTACCGGGGAAAACCTTTTTAACATTCTTGAGGATGTCTCTTAACTCGCTATGGGCGCAACCATGGACCACCGCCGATCCTTTGACGGTCTTGACCGCAACCGAGAGCTCATCCTCAACTCCGCTTTTCTCAGAGTCGACGGCTGTCGTTTGCAGGACCACCACTCCATGGGGTAAGTCTTTTTTTCCTTTAAGAACAATGTATCGTGTATCTTTTGGAGGATGATGGGCAATGCTCACCGGCACATAGGCAATCAAATTTGGGTTAGCATCCATTAAATATTTTAACCCGCCCGTGTGGTCGGGGTGCCAGTGGGAAATGACGACTACGTCTATATCGGCCGGTTTATATCCCGATATTCTGAGGTTATGCGCAAATATCTTCTCATCCAATCCTGTATCCAGCATAACTACAAAGTCTTCACGCTCAATTATTGCCGAAAACCCCCACCCGGTCTTCATTTTAGAACCGGCCAGGATTTCATTGTCATAAATTATCGTGATTTGGTCTCCAAAAGAAACTTTTGGAATGGATAAAAATATAACCAGACAAATTACCCACATACTTTTTTTCATGATTAGCCCTCTTAATTATTAGGACGTAATTGAGTCGATTATTTCAGACACAAAAACCATCAATGGAATAAACTTTGCCTGCGGAGGACCTGAACAAGTTGCTTAAGTCTGCCCCGCATAACTGCAAACTCCTGACAGTGATTAAATATGAGTGTAAATATTGTTATTAAATAAATATAGTAAGAGAGTCAAGAAACAAGTACCACAATGTGGTGGTTGGGTGGGCTGAACTAAAATTGAAGATGCCGTGCCAAAATTGTAACTTTTGAGGGTAACTTTTGAAATTACTCTAACAGATAAACACTATCTTTCATGCAAAAAACCGGAGAAGGGAATTTGCTCCAAACCTCAGCTTTTCTTGTTTAAATGTGTAATGGAAAAAGCATCTGTTTAATCAATTCTTTCATTGCCCACGTTTATAGCTTGGGGCACAAATCACCATAATAAAAAAACAAGTCTGATCAATCACCATTCAGTTTATTTGTCCAGCACTTCGGTAAGCGGGCTTCCTGTTGCTCCCGAAGGTGCTTTAATCTTCAGATACTTTGAAAGGGTTAATGCAATATCAACAGTTTGAACCTCTCTGAAAATATTTTTTGCAGCCAGACCATTCCCTGCAAAAATGACCGGAACAAAAGTATCATACCGCCAGGGTGATCCATGCGTACTGGCTACCGTCAATCCGTCAAAATCATTTACAAACCATTGGGGTTCAAGAACCAGGTAGATATCACCGGAGCGTTTTGGATTAAAGTTGCGAAGAATCTGCTGATACAATCGAGTATCCGGCATTTTCCCTTCTATGAGGTCAATACTTGGAACTGCATAGGCGATACCATTAAATTTAACCAGTTCTGCCGCAATGGCCCTGGACACTTCATCTACATCCAGGTTATGTTTTTTCAGCATTTCATTATTCAAATAGACGTACGGATGGTTAAACCCTGAAATAAGTTCTTCGGCTACACCGTACTTTGATTTTATTGCTTCGATGGCCCTTGCTTTATCGAGGCTGTCCGGCACAAAATACTGTGCATCGATACCAAATTGGTTCAGCTGGGCAGGAACGGCTGCCGCGCCATGATCGGCAGAAAGTACAATGAGCGTATTTGCCAAGCCGACCTGTTTATCAATAAAGACGAACAACTCGGACAGGGTTTTGTCAAGCCGCAGGAGATTGTCTTCACTTTCCAGGCTCGAGGGGCCAAACAGGTGCCCTACATAATCCGTGGAAGAAAAACTGATTGATAAGTAATCGGTAATTTCATCTTTCCCAAGTTCTTCCCTCACTACAAGTTCCTCGGCAAACTTGAGACATAATTCATCCCCCGCAGGACTGACGGTGAGCAATGTGGTGAATAGCTTGCCATCAGCCTTGCCAAAGGGATGCGGGAATACCACTCCATAACCCGGCAGGTTCGTTTCGTATGCCATATCATCAAAATCGCCGTATATGTATTCTGATTTTTCATGCATCAGGTCCCAGCTTGTGTCGGCATACTGCAGGGGAAGCTTTTTACTGTTCCACTCCTGCACCCATTGCGGATATGCATCGTAATAATATGTACTTGTTACAAACTCCCCTTTTGATTTAGAAAACCAGAACGCTTTGCCGGCATGGCCTGCCATGGTGACAGCCCCGCGGTCTTTAACTGAGACCCCGAATATTTTTGCTTTGCCGTTTGAGCTTAACGCCAGTTCGTCGCTGAACGTCGTGGTCAGAATTGTTGAAGGGGAGCGGCCTTCCGTTCCCGCCAGTTTTTGGGTGGGATCGATTTCAACGTTTCTATCCACGCCGCCATCCGTGCCGACAAGGGAATAGCGGGCATCCTCAATGTTATATACTATCCGGTTGCGTCCTTTATCAAACCAGATATTTCCTATCATACCGTGGTCGGCCGGATCGGCACCGGTTGCAAGGGTAGCATGACCCACTACAGTCTCGGTATTGGCATGACGGTGATGCGCGTTTTTATAGACGATTCCCTTTTCGTATAAGTAACGAAAACCGCCCGGCTCAAGTCTGTCGAGAACCATTGCCGGCATGTCTCCTCGAAGCTGGTCAACGACAATCTGCAGAACAAGTTTGGGCCTGGCTTGTTGTTTGGCGTTGGCCGAAGTTAAAACCAGAGACGCGAATAAAACAAAAAATACGCACGCAATTCGTTTCATTTTCTCCTCTGCTAACT
>JAFDCT010000349.1 GCA_019312695.1 Deltaproteobacteria bacterium
TCATCTTCGAGGTCAAGTGTGTCATCCTGGCTACCGGCGGCTACTCGCAGATCTATTATAACTCCAGCAACACACCGGGCATAAACGGTGACGGCCTGGCTTTGGCCTATGACGTTGGCGTGCCGATGAAGGATATGGAATTTGTGCAGTTCTATCCCACAGCCGCAGGGAAAAGGGGCAACAATCTCGTATTATATGAAGGCTTTCTTTTTAAAGGGGCGCTATTGAAAAATGCTGACAATGAGAACGTCCTTGCCAAGCACGGCCTGACCGACCCCAAAACCATCACCAGGGATCTTCTGGCCCAAACAATTTTTAAGGAGATTATGGCTGGCTTTGCCAGGGAACACGGCCTGTTAATGGATCTCAGCGGGGTGTCGGATGAGCTGTTGACAAAACTCAAGCCCATGCTGCCGAAAAGTGCTTCGGAGAGAAAAGAATGTATCGTGTCGCCCACGACGCACCATACTATGGGGGGTATACTGATTGACAGTGGCACCCGGACGAACGTCCCCGGCCTCTTTGCTGTTGGCGAGGTGTGCGGCGGCATGCACGGTGCAAACCGGCTTGCAGGCAATGCACTTGCGGAAATATTTGCCATGGGGGGGATTGCCGGCAGCAATGGAGCACGGTATGCCAGTGACATTGAAATGGGAGGAGCGCCGGAAGATCGGATAGAAAATGAGAGAACCCGGCTGGAGTCCCTTTTCTCGCAAAAGGGAGAAGACTCCCAGTCTTTGATTACATCATTGAAAATGATGATGTTGCAGAAAGCAGGAATTGTCAGGAATCCAGACGATCTTGAAAAGGCGCTGACAAAGATTGAGGATATAAGATCCAAAAGCAGAAATTGTATAATTGCAACGCCCAAGGATCTCATGCATAACCTGGGGCTTCAGAATATGCTGCTTATCGCAGAGATGGTATGCAAGGCAGCACTGCTGAGAAAAGAATCCAGGGGGTCCCATTGGCGCCCGGACTACCCGCAGGAAGATAACGTTAATTGGCTGAAAAATATTGTTATACATAAAGAAAACGATGAAATGATGCTTGATGTGCACCCTGTGCAAATGGAGTTTGTTTCTCCTTCCTAAAGGGCTGATACATAAGATGGTTGAGTAACCAATTCCGGGGATCATAAACATTTTTAGTGCAGTATGATAGGAGCACGGTACACGGTAAACTATAAACGGCTAAAAGCCTGATGCTGGCGGCTTGGTTTGTGTTCCGGATAAAAGATTTAAAATCCTATCTTCTTCCTGGGTTTTTCCTCTGTTGCCAATAACTGCTTTATTGCATCGGAGACGATCCTGAACTGTTCGTCGTGATCTGCAAGATGTGTTTCTATTTTTTCCAGTTTTTCAAAAATTTTTATGTTCGTTATCAATAATTCTCTCCTTTTGACACCGGCTTGCATGATGGCGATATTAACAGCAATTGCTCTTTAACTTTTCAGAACACTGGAAAACATGGCAACGCCCTGCTCGGTGAAAGCCATGGGAGTATATCTGGTTCCGCCCCAACTTGAGGTTGCAATTTGCGACCTCAAGTTTCTAACTTCTTGATTTGTAAGAACAAACATAAAATCTTCCGGAAAGCGTGGTATATTTCTACGCACCTGCTGTTCCTTGAGACGTTTTGTCGAAACGCCATATAATTCGGCCAGGTCACGGTCGAGCATAACTCTATCATTTCGAATGAAGTAGATCTTGCTTGTTATGTTTTCTACAGGCAGCATGAATTTTACTAATGAAGCAAGCAGTAAAGGGCAATACTTGAAAAAGCAGAGGCAAATGACAGGGAGATTCTAAATTGTAAATGGAAAATGAAGAATTGTCTTGTTATTATTGAATGATGGATGAAATTGACAGGTTCAGGGCAGCACTTGAAAAAAGTACGAGGATCGTCGGATTTACCGGGGCAGGCATAAGCACTGAGTCAGGCATACCTGATTACCGCAGCCAGGGAGGGATCTGGGATAAGTTCCAGCCGGTGTACCTGGACGAGTTTCTTGCTGATGAGTCCAAGCGGATTCTCTACTGGCAGCGCAAGAAAGCACTGTGGCAGGGGATCAGGGACGCCGGAATAAGCAAGACCCATGTATTTTTTAAAGAGCTGTATGACAAAAATAAGCTCTTCGGGCTGATCACCCAGAATATAGACGGCCTGCATGAAAAAAGCGGGCTTCCCCGGCATGTGCTGGTCAATATCCATGGCACAAACCTGGAGGTAATCTGCCTGAAGTGCAGTGACATTACCCCGGCCCATGAAACACTGGATAACCTTAACCTGGACAACGGTGCGCCCCTGTGCAGCAGATGCGGCGGCCTGCTGAAACCCAATACCATATCCTTTGGCCAGAACCTGGTCCCGGAAGACCTGGAACGTGCCCAGGACCTGGCCCTGTCATGCGACATGATGATCGCTGCCGGCTCAACCCTTGTCGTGCAGCCGGCCGCGGCTTTTCCTCTCCTTGCGAAAAACAACGGCGCACTCCTGGCAATAATAACCCAGTCAGATACCCCGCTGGATGACATTGCAGACTTTGTCTTCCATGAAAAACTCGGTGACTTTATTGACCATCTTGCTTAAAAGGATCAGAAGGAAATCGGGGGCAGCCCCACATATCTTTATAAACAAAAGCCGGGATCCAAACTGAAAAATTAAGTATGGTGTCCCCATAATTCCTAAATTATTTATTGTTGAAAGATTTGCTGGAGAATAAAAATGTTGGAGAGTCAAGATATTTTGGAAATATGTTGACTTCATGAATGACTCCTAAACTGTGAAGATGTCCGTTGGATATGTTAAGTCAAATTTTGAATTACAAAACTCAAGATTGTGGCAAGATATGTGGACTTTAA
>JAFDCT010000350.1 GCA_019312695.1 Deltaproteobacteria bacterium
ATGGTTTTACAGAAACACAACCGCTACCCTGTACTGAGATCCCCATCGGTCACTGCCTCTGCGGCAAGGCTGCCAAGCTCGGAAAGTTTATGTATGCGGAAGATATGGAATCAACTCACGAGATCCATGATGAGAACATGTTTCCCCACGGCCATTACTGCGTCCCTATTGTCTCAGGCAAGAACCTTTACGGTCTGCTCAATGTGTATCTGAAGAAAGGCCATAAACGCAGCGACCGCGAGGAAACTTTTCTGACTTCAGTGGCAAGCACCCTCGCCACTATTATTGAAAGGGGCCGGGTCGAGCAGGAGAAAAAAGACCTGCAGCAGCAGTTGGTTCAGGCTGAAAAACTGGCGGCTCTGGGACGATTTACTGCCAATATCGCTCATGAAATCCGCAACCCGCTGACATCTGTCGGGGGTTTTGCCAGAAGACTTGATAAAGCCGTTGCCGCTAATTCAAAAGAAAAGGACTATACGACAATAATAATTGCCGAGGTGAACAGACTCGAAAAGATCCTGAAAAACATTCTGAGCTTTTCAAGGGAAACTCCTCTTAATATTAAAAGAAATCACCTTGCCGATGTGATTGAACGTGTGCTGCTGATGCATGAAGATCTGTTCAAGGAAAAATTGATTGTGGTACAAAAAGAATTGGCAGAAATCCCCAAATTCTCTTTTGACATGGATATGATCATTGAAGTCCTGGAGAATATTCTCCTAAATGCTGTTGATTCCATGGAGGAAGGCGGAAGCCTAGCAATTTTTACTGAGAAAAGAGATGGGCGGGAAAAGTCCGAAATTCTAATTAAAGTTAAGGATACAGGGGCAGGCATATCAGAGGACCAGCTCGAAATGATTTTTGAACCTTTTTATACGACCAAGGTTTCAGAGGGAACCGGGCTCGGCCTGTCAATCACTAAGAAAATCATGGAATCAATGGGCGGTACGGTAGAAATCGAAAGTGAGCTCGGTAAGGGGTCGATAATCATACTGTCCCTGCCCTTTGATAATAATAAAAAATAGTGATTATAAATGTAAATATAATCTATCCGGTAATAAGCTGATCTTGACCTGGCAAAATCTCTACCGCGATGAGAGCGCTGCACTTTTGAACCGCTATTTTTTATCCCTCCTTATGACATATCACCCGATTATTTAGTTAAATAAACTGATTGAATTTTGTTGCATAACTCAAATAACGTTATAATTATGTCTCAAAAAAACAGCCAGAATAATTTCTGGGTTAGCAAAATAAAACTCCGAGTCAAAAGACCTACGTTCCTGGCAGGGGTATAACCTGAGGCCGATAGGGTGTGGCTGGAAACTGCCACGCCTCCCGTGTTTGGAAAGGAGTGATAGTGTCACTGCATCTAACAGAACCAACTGGTCCTATTTCAGACAATCTTCTGCAGGGTAATCACAACAGGCCGATCACCTATCTGCGGTTGTCAATCACCCATCGGTGCAATCTTCGCTGCAGGTATTGTTGTCCTGAAAAAGGCGTGCCCTTTGTGGTCCATGCAGAGATCCTTTCCTTTGAAGAGCTCGAGCGTCTGGCAATCATATTCTGTTCCATGGGAGTTACTAAGGTGCGTGTCACTGGCGGGGAGTAGAGGATCAAAATTATAAAGTAACTTTTACCCTTAGTTTAAAGGCCCAGAGCCGCCGCAGCTTTTTCAAAGTCATTCGACTTGATATAAACAATATAGCCGAAACTTCCCTGGCCGTCTGTAACGCCGCTGGCTGAATAGACATTAACGTGGGCCTCGTAGATCTTGCGGTGGATTTCGGCCAGAGCACCAAGTTCGTCATCTCCCTGGACCAGGAAGGCCTTATGAGGGCCATCCAGGTGCATTCCTATCTTTGCCGCTTCATGTCTCAGCTGTGCCGGATCATTTGGAAAGATAGTCAACTGGGTAACACTCGGCCCTACCGGAACAGCCGTAAAGGCCAGCAGATTGATGCCAAGGCCTGCCAACTGTGAAAGGAACTTATAGGCCTCGCCGGGTTGATCCGCTACTGTGGTATGAAAATACTCTACCTTAGTAATCTTGAATTCCATAGCTTCTCCCTCCAGCAATTATTTAGCAGCAACAGCAAACCAGTAACTATTTTAAATATGGGAATCCTTAGCCGCTCTGATATTAATAGTATAATCACCTTTAATGAAAATCTCTATTCTGGCAGCAGCAATGAAGAGTAAAAAAGTGACTTCCGGATAAAATCCAAACCTGCTACCGGCTCGAACTATTAGGTATTGTTACTAACCACTGGCTCTTTTTTATGATACCCGCCGATGCTCAAGATAAATTCACCATGCATGCTGTAAATAAAATATCCTTCTTTAACCCAACCATCAAATCCATCTGCAATGTGGATCGTGTTGGTATATCCCATTGTAACGTTTAAACTTACAAGACCAGCTAATGCATTCCTCCTAGTTCGGAGTTTTTACTTGTCCACGGGAGAGTGAATGAATTTGATAATGTGATTTTTATAATAGTTTTCAGGACAGGTGATTTGATTCAGGTAGCAGGAGAGGAGATATTCCGGTAAGGGGGCCTGGAATCTTATAAGAGAAAAATCAGTTACACCGTAACTACATAGTGTTGAATTGTAGCTGGGCCGACAAATAGATTGGCGATTTTATCAAACTGTTCCTGCAGATAACCACTGGATTCACCTGCAATCATATCATTTTCTGTTTCCCAGATAGTGATTGAAATAAATTTGCTGGTGTCCGGATCTGTTAACAAATGCATGTTTTTGAAACCTTTCTGTTTTTTTGTAATCGGCATAACATTTTCTTTGTAGATACTCATCGCTTCATTCTGCTTATCAAGCTTAACTCTTCCCAATATCACTCTAGCATGCATAGTTGTTTCCCTCAGGTCTGAAGTTAATCACAGAAATGATTGTGTACTGGTGGCCCAGCACTCTATAGAATTTTCGCCGGCTATTGAATATCATCTGATCTTAGCCAAAATTTCTGAAATGTCAAAGTCCTTGTTAGCTTATTTAGTGGGAAGAACAACTCTAAGGGTTGGTATGCAAGTATGCCATCAGGAATAGAATAAAATAAAAAAATTTCAGGCGGCATATTTCAGTGCTTCATTAACGACAACTCGATATTCAGTGAGTCACAAACTTGTTTTTGGTTGTTTCCAGGTATCAAGTAATGCTTGCCTGGAAATATGAAACCCACTCCTAAGGTATGTATATGGGGATATCCACAATAGTTATATAGTCATATCGCCAGGTTTTGTAGTATGCCTACCCTTTCAAAGCAACCTTAATTTTTAACTGTGTGAAAGAAAAGAACATTTAAAATTGTGTTTGAATGGATCGTTTTTTGCATAGATATTTCTATGTGCGCCGGGGATGAGTAAAGAAAAAAACAATAAAAGATATGATCATGGCTAATGCAGACGTACTGTCCTTAATGGAAAAAGCTTCAGACAATTCAAGATCTCTGTTA
>JAFDCT010000351.1 GCA_019312695.1 Deltaproteobacteria bacterium
AGCGAATAACACTACTGTATGTCCTATCGTATTGAACAGGAGTGTCCTCAATGCGGTGGACCTCT
Source organism: Deltaproteobacteria bacterium (assembly GCA_019312695.1). Taxonomy (GTDB): domain Bacteria; phylum Desulfobacterota; class Desulfobulbia; order Desulfobulbales; family BM004; genus BM004. The sequence continues at coordinate 66 of JAFDCT010000351.1, forward strand.
TGAAATGGCTGAAACAGACCGGCTGCTGCGCTGCAGCTTCTGTAATGTGCAAAGCTTTCTCAGCAATACCGGACCATTGCACTTCATCCTGCCGCGCCGGCAACCTGATCCTTTTACTATTTATGCCCCATATCTTCGTTTTAAGGGAACTATTTACAGTTGTCTTGACACCAGAATTGAACACCGGTTTGCCGACTTATCCATTAAGGGAGTTAAACTACCGTTTCTGCCACTATCGCTGGGACTTCGCCCCCAGGCCATGAAAATGCGTTTTGCAACATCAGCATTTCCAGGATCTTTTCTGAAGAAAGCTTCTTCCGAGAACGAAATTTTAGCCAGGGCTGCAAAAAATTCTACTATCCGTGATGAAAAAATCCTGCATCAGAGCTACGTGGGTGATGTATTTAATATCATCTACCTGCCTTTATCCATAATAAACGAAAATATTTTAGACGGTGTACTTGAAAGATCTTTGACCACGATCCCTCAAGGCTCCCTACCCTTTGCCGGGACCGTAATCGACAGCTATGCCTGGAAGCCGCTGTTCCTGCCGGCACTCTGCCCGCAATGCGGCTGGAACCTTGACGGTGAACCTGACTCTGTCGTATTGTTTTGTTCAAACTGCAGCAGTGGCTGGCAGGCTGGCGGCACCAGTTTTTCTGAAATCAAAGTAAAGGTGACCCCTGCGTCAGGTGAAGACGAACTTTTTGTTCCTTTCTGGAATTTTCAGATTGAAGCCAGAGGGATCAGACTCGCATCTTTTGCTGATTTCATCCGTGTTACCAACCAGGCACTGGTAATAAAACCTGAATGGGAGGAAATGAAACTGAATTTTATCTGTCCCGCCTTTAAAATCAGGCCGCATGATTACCTGCGGCTTGCAACCCAGATGACCATCAGCCAACGTTACAGTTTAGAGAGCACTGAATCCATCCCGGCAAAAAATCTGCACCCGGTTACATTGCCCCACAATAACGTTGAGCTGAGTCTCAAAGTTATCATGGCAAATTCAGCTGTTTCCAGAACCGGTATTTTCCCACGGCTTCCTGAGATACAATTTCGAATCACAGACTATTTCCTGCATTATCTGCCATTTGATAAAACTTCCCATGAACTGCACCAGAAAACCCTGGGTGTAACGATCAACCAACGGGTACTCGACTATGGCCGCAGTTTGTAAGTACTTCATGTTAATAGTGAAAAGTTAACTTGGCCTGCCACCCTGATCCTTTTTTGCTGAAACTAATCGGGAAGCTTGAGGCTTAAATAGGATAGGAGTGTCGAATTTAAACAGAACCGTCCCGTTCCTCGATTAACTGCTTGAGAACATTTGAAAGCTTTGCAGGGTTGGTGTCCATCTTGGCCATATACTTGTGGGTCCCTGAATTGAGAATCTCCCGCTGAACCTGCGAATCGGTCAGAGCGGAAAGAACGACCTTGATTATAGCATTATTTGCCGGGTTCTGGCTAATTTTTGCAAGAAGGCCTTTGCAGTTGAATTTTGTTTCCTGCCATTCCATAATCATGGCATCAGGTGGATCGTCCTGTAAAATTTTGAACACCTCTTCAACTGTTGTCGCCTGCAGGACATAAAAACCATCCAGCACTAGTTTGCTTTTATTAATATTTCTGGCTGTGTCAGTACCGCCAATGAGGAGTATCTTTTTTCTTCCTTCAAGCTCTTTAGCAGCTGCTTCATCAAGTTCGTTGACAAGCTTTTTAAGCTGCATTTTCTTTTTCACATCTACATCAACAAACTGCAGCCCCATGCCGATACCGCGATGATTATGCCTTACCTTGGCCTGGACTATCAGGTCAAAACTCCCTGGCTGGGTTGGGATGCCGACGTCAACAATAGCTCCATCTTCAAAAGAACGCCCGGTGTGCAGAAAAAGTCCACCCTCACTGATATCGAGGGCTTCCACCATGATCTGGTTATTGACCAGGACCTTTTTCTTGAACTTGACACGTTTCTCTCTCCTGGTTTCAGAAACATTTAACGTTTCATCTATAAAATTTTCAGATGATTCAGGTTCATCCTTTAAAACAGAGGTATCTTGCGACCCTGCCATGCCGGTCTTACTTTCACGGTCCTCCTGACCAACTCCCAATTCCTGTTTAAACTTTTGGGCCATATCAGATAGTTCGGCGCCGGTTCTTTCATGCTGGTCAGCAGTTGCGGTTTTTTTTACGTGCCTGATAAATCCTGCCTCTTTCCCCCGTTCAGGAGCCGGTTTCTTTATGCGTAAAACCACAGCACAGGCGGGGCATTTGAATTTGACCACATCCGAGTTAATCTTAGCAGGATCAAATTGAAGTTTTGCCTGGCATTTTGGGCAAACAACCTTCATTTTATTAGACATCGTTTGCTCCATTTTTTTGTTAATCAAGCGAAAACTAAAAAACCCTTCAGCACAAAAACTATCATAAATAATAATGATAACAAAAAACTGTTCAAAAAAACACCAATGATGTCTGATTAAAAAAAATCCCGGCATAAAAATCTAAAACGGATACTGCTTCTTATTTTCAAACTTATAACACTTTGCTTCCCTGATTTATGAAAGTCCACAATCTGGACCATATGGTTATAACAGCAAACAATCTTGAAAAGACCATAGAATTTTATACCAGTGTTCTTGGCATGGAATTGCAGACATTTTCAGATGAACGCAAAGCTCTTATATTGGGCAGCCAGAAAATTAACCTGCATGAAAGAGGAAAAGCACTTAAACCTCAGGCTCAGAACCCTCTGCCGGGTTCTGCTGATCTTTGTTTTATTACCAATACCCCCCATACCACAGGTTATTTCACATTTGACCACCTGCAATATCTCTATTATTGAAGGTCCGGTAGAAAAAACCGGGGCAACCGGATCTCTGTTTTCCATATATATCCGTGACCCGGATGGCAATCTTATTGAAATAGCCATCGAGATAAAGGCATAACCCTTAAAATATTCTATGGTATGGTTGACACCGGACAATTGACCCGGTATAAGTTGCGGCCGCTGTGCATCAAGACATGGCAGCCTGGCCGCAGAGGATTTGAACTTCAATTATTAAGCATAGTTAAGGATACACACTGATGAAACTTGGAATAATAGGATTGCCCGGAGCCGGCAAGTCAACCCTGTTTGAGGCTCTGACAAAAATCATAATGGACGAGGCCACCCATAAGCCTGAAGACCGCCTTGGTACTATCAGGGTGCCTGATGAACGGGTCAATCGTTTAAGCAAGATGTATAATCCTAGAAAGACAATTTTTGCCCAGGTTGAATATCTGCTACCGTATATTCCCATGCAGAAGCCTGGACAGAAGGGAGATGAAACTGCCTGGACTTCGGTACGGACCTGTGATGCCCTGATCCATGTAATTCGCAACTTTAAGGGGTTCGGCGAAGAACCTGCAACACCGCTGGAGGATTTTGCCAGGATTCACGAGGAAATGATCTTCGCAGATCTTCTTGTTGTTGAAAAAAGGATCGAACGGATCAATCTTGACCAGAAGAGGGGGAAAAAAACTGACCCGGAAGAGCTCAGGCTGCTGATGGAATGCAAGGATATGCTGGAAAAAGAAAAACCGCTGCACCATAAACCTCACCTGGCAGCAGCACCGCAGCTTAAAGGATTTACCTTTCTTTCGGGTAAACCCATGCTGGTAGTCTTTAATAATGAGGATGACAATGAAACTCTGCCGGATACCGGTGAAACCCTGAATGAGGAAATATGTCTGGCTATCAGGGGCAGGCTGGAACATGAACTTGCCCAGATGGAGGAGGAGGAAGCCAGGGAATATTTAACGGAATTCAACATTACAACCTCGGCTATGGACAGGATGATAACCCTTTCCTATGAACTGTTGGGTCTTATTTCATTCTTCACCGTCGGCCCGGATGAAGTCCGGGCCTGGACCATAAAAAAAGGGACCCTGGCAGTTGACGCTGCTGAGGTTATCCATTCTGATATCAAAAAAGGATTTATCCGGGCGGAAGTCGTGGCCTACAACGACCTCATTGAAGCAGGCTCCTATAAGGATGCCCGCCAGAAAGGCACTGTCCGCCTGGAAGGCAAGACCTACTCGGTACAGGATGGCGATATTATTGAATTCCGTTTCAATGTGTGATTTAGAAGAGGTAAAAAATAGAGGGTTTGAAAAGCGAGGAGCCAGGAGCCAGGAACTGAAAGTAAATTTTAAATTCTGAATTCTGAATTATTCACTTCTGAGCGCGTCAACAGGATTCAAGGCAGCGGCTCGACGGGCAGGCAATACCCCTGCCAGCAAACCCACAGCCGCAGCAAGCATTTCCGCTGCAAGCAGATAAGTCCAGGAGGTATGGGTGGGCAGCGCCGGTACCAGAAAACCGAGCAGCCAGGCTCCCCCTACACCCAGCAACAGGCCTGCCAGTCCACCGATCGAAGCCAGGACTATCGCTTCACCGAGAAAAAGTCCCAGTATCTGGTTCTTTTCAGAGCCAAGTGCCCGCAGAAGCCCTATCTCGTTCGTTCTTTCATTGACTGCTATGGTCATGATGGTAAGGATCCCCACCCCGCCCACAAGCAGAGAAATCCCCCCCAGGCCTCCTACAGCCAAGGTAAGGATGTTCAGAATCTTGCCAAGCACTTCGAGCATCTTTTCCTGGGTGGTTATGGTGAAATCTTCGCTGCCATGCCGAGCAATTAAAATCTTCCTGATCTGGGAGGCCACCTCGTCAGCTGAACTGCCCTCTTCATAGAGGACATCGATCTCCATGAGACTTTCCCGGTTGAACATGGCAAGGGCTTTTGCCGTTGGTATCCAGACTGTATCATCAAGATCAAAACCGAGCAGCTGCCCTTTCGATTCCATGGAGCCAATAACCCTGAAGCGCTCTGAACCTATACGGATACGCTCACCGAGAGCCTGGCCTGAACCAAATAGCTCCTCTCTAACCTTGCTGCCGAGAACGGCAAATGACCGGGCGGCACGGGGCGGATCATCAGGCAGGAAGCGCCCGGATGCCACCTGGAGTTTGAAAACCTCTGGAGCAGCTGGATCAATTCCATAAATTGTCGTTCTACGCTGCCTTTTCCCTGCTTCTACTGCAGCATTCCCCTGAACGACTGAAACCACGTCAACCACCTGGGGAATCCTTTTGAGAGCCTGGGCATCTTCTATGCTCAATGGTCTGACATTACTTATCAGGGCCCCGGAAACCCCGTGGGTCGTTACCTTACCCGGATTGATACCGATGAGATTGGTACCGAACTGGGTAAACTCCGCCAGCATAAAACGATGCAATCCCTCTCCCAGTGAAGTGAGAAGCACAACTGAACCGATACCCACCGCAATGCCCAGTGCAGTCAAAAAGCTGCGCATCCTTTGCGAACGTACTGCGTTTACTGTCAGTTGGATAAAATCCTGTACATGCATTTCCTTCTCGCATTAACCTCAAAATTAATGATAAGGCAGAGTAAGACCAACGTATAAAACTAACGGCGTGATAATGCCAGGGCAGGCTCGAGCATTGCTGCCCGCTTTGCCGGCATCACACCAAAAACAATGCCTGTGCCCAGTGCCAAACTTGCAGCAATGAATGGCGACCATAGGGCAAGGGCAAGAGAATATTCCGGGAAAAAACCGGCCAGGAGTTCCATTGTTCCATAGGCCAGAAGAAAACCCAATACCGCCCCGGCAATGGACAGCAGGGCCGACTCGGTCAGAAAAAGCCCCATGATCTGGTGCCTGGGGGCCCCCAGGGCTTTCAGCAAACCTATCTCTGCACGCCGGTTCGAAACCGCCACCAGCATAATATTCATGATCATTATACCGGCCACCACCAGGCTTATGGCTGCAATACCGCCCACAGTCATGGTAAGGGCTTTAAAAATTTTATTAAATGTTGCAAGAACCGCATCCTGGGTGATGACCGTTATATCATCCTCGCCTTCATGCCGGGAACGGATTATGGACAGCACAGCTTCCTTGGCTCGGGCAATGGCATCTTCACTGGTTGCTTCAACCACTATGCGGAACAGGGATTCTGTATTAAAGAGAGACTGGGCGACTGCCACGGGGATTATTACAACTTCACTCATGTCCTCACCCAGGGAAACACCAATCTGGGCCAGAACGCCGATTACCCGAAAACGCCGGTCGCCAATCCTAACCCATTGCCCCAATGCCTTTTGATTGCCGAAAAGTTCCTGCTTCCCACCTGAACCGATAACACAGACATTTTCACCCCGGCGTAAATCCCCCGGCGGCAGAAAATTGCCCTGGTTCATGCTCAATCGCCTTACTTCAAGAAGCTCAGCACTAGAACCCAGGATGATCATCTCACGCTCAAGCTGTCTTACAGATACCGGCGCTGAGCCTGCGACAATCGGGGCCACCCTTCGTATAACAGATGATTGTGTAAGGGCAATGGCATCATCAAGGGTAAGATCACGGGGTGTTTCACCCAGAAGTGGCGGTGGACCGCCTGTTGTTTCAGAACGTCCCGGCAAAACTATCAGGAGGTTGGTTCCCAGGGAAGCAAACTGGTCTATGACATAACGCCGGGCGCTGTCACCAAGCGAGATAAGGAGAATAACCGAGGAGACACCGATGGCCATGGCTAACAGCATAAGAATTGTGCGGCCGCGGCTGGCGGTAGATGCCTGCATGCTGAATAATATGATGTCCCTGAAGTGCATTTTTTCTTATAACGCTATAACGATCATTTTCATCAAATACCACCAGCCTGTTGAAAACCATCATTTAGTACCGTTTGGCTCCGCCCCGCAATTCTCTATGAGTCACTTATGATCCCGTATCCTCTTCAATACCGCCATCGACCATTTTTATCCTCCGTTTGGCCCTTTCCCCTAATTCCGGATCATGTGTCACCATTATCAGGGTAATGGCCTGACGGTTTAATTCCTCAAGGATATGGACCACATCATTCCCTGATGCCCGGTCCAGGTTGCCGGTTGGTTCATCAGCAAGGATGACGGATGGCTTCATGATGGTTGCCCTGGCAATTGCAACACGCTGGCGCTGCCCGCCGGAAAGCTGGTCCGGACGATGCCGTGCCCGATCACCGATGCCAAATGCCCCAAGGGTTTCCCTGACCCGTAGGTGTCGTTCGTCTTTATCCACTCCTGCCAGTACCAGGGGCAACTCAACGTTCTGTTCAGCGGTCAGGCGGGGCACAAGATGAAAAAACTGAAAAACAAAACCTATTTTATGACGCCGGACATGGGCCTGCTCTCTATCATTCAGCGTGGTTGTCATGATGCTATCAAGCTCATAGGTACCGCCGTCCGGACGGTCAAGCAGTCCTATAATATTCAGAAGTGTTGACTTGCCCGATCCTGATGGTCCCATGATCGCGATATATTCACCCTTGTCTGCGGAGAAATCAACATTGCGCAGAGCATGGACTTCTTCCTCTCCGACCTGGAAAACTCTTTGAATTTGTTGGAGTCTGATCATTATTCTGTAGAAATTTTTGCCCGCACGCCGTCTTTCAGCCCCTGACGATCGGTGGAGGTAACCACATATTCGTTTTCCTGCAGGCCTCCAAGCACCTGGGAGTTATCCCAGTTTGACAGGCCGATGCTGACGGTTTTTTCCTGCAGCTGTCTATCCTGATCCTGGTAGACGAAGACCCTTTTTCCATCCAGCAGGGACTGGGTTGGTATACGCAGAGCATTTTCCTCTACAGCAATAATTATCTCTACATCTGCACTATAGCCGGCCAGGAAATCTTCCAAATTCAAATTCTGGACAAATTCAACTTCGACATCAACTGTACGTGCCTGTTTTTCCAGGTCAAGTACATAGGGATCTATGCGGCGGACCCGCCCTGAAAACTGTTTATCCCTGAAGGCATCCATGATC
>JAFDCT010000352.1 GCA_019312695.1 Deltaproteobacteria bacterium
AACACGGTGCAAGAAATGGATTACTTGCAACAATGCTATACAATAGAAATGTTAAAATCTATTTTCTGCCTGCAATAATTTACTATTTCAATCTGCGTTATGCGGTTATCCTTTCAATCTATATAATTTTATTTTCAATACTGAATGGCATATTGCTCGAGTTTATTGTTAGTGAAAATGAGTAACTCTAAGCATTTTTTCATCTCTTCTCAAAAGTACTACATTCATAACATATTATTCACAGCCAACTCATGATAATTGCCATACATGTTAACTTTTTTCATAAATATATCTCCCCACTATATTGACCGAGGGTAGTGTCAAGAATCTTTCGCACATTTCATTTGGCGTTTGCCCCGTTATGGTTTCAGGCAACAGCCATCTTCTTTCCGATCTCAATACAACCTCTTGATATATTTAACAGTTTTACGCAGAAAAAATTATCCAATGCCCCCTGTTTTATCGGGGGGTTTTTCATTACATATGCTGGGTACTAACAACTGCAAAGATCTGTTGATACATTTACATTCGTGAATGATTCCCGAAATATCAAGATGTACAGTGGATATGTTGAATCAGATTTTGTATTATAAAACCTTAAATGGTGGCAAGTATTCTTTAGTATACTCACACCTATCTTCCTAACACATTGTGGTACTTGTGTTTTTCTATAAATGAATTAGAGTGATTGTTGAGACGAATTACTAAAAGGGTGAAGTTTTAGACTGGCAGCAATAGGGCTGTAACAGGACTAAAGCTATTTGAGTCACCTGTATCAGGGGGGCATAATAAACCTCCTGAAAGCCTAGGATGATTTAACCATATTAATAAGATCCTGAGACGTTATCTTTTCCCACAGGAAACATACAGTCTGGAACGGTTGCTAACTATGTCACCTCATGATATTACCCAGTACGAAAAGAGGCACGACTAAATATTCTGTGTTTCAGATAATGATGAAGGGAGAATACTGCGGGGTCTATCATACACTGGTGGCATTTTCCCTACGGCTGTGCGCTAAGTGCCATAAAACATCCGTAACGCAATATTGAGAGATGGAATTTTTGATCTGAAAATCCCACCTTTCAATATATAATAACAAGAAATATTAATTTCATATGAGGAGACATTTTATGAAAAAATTTCAATTATTCTTCATATCCTTACTGCCTGTGATTTTAATGTTATTCATATATGATCCTGCATTTTCGGGATGTATTCAAGGTAATTGTTCTAACGGACAGGGCACCTTTACTCGGGCAGATGGCGCTAAGTATGTTGGGGAATTTAAGGACGACCTTTTTTACGGACAGGGCACCTTAACTTTGCCAAATGGTGACACGTATGTCGGGGCGTTTAGGGACGGCAAAAGAAATGGACAGGGCACCTTTACTTGGACAGATTATAAAAAGTATGTTGGGGAATTCAGGGACGACCTTATGAACGGACAGGGCACCTTTACTTGGGGAGATAACTCCACGTATATCGGGGAGGTTAAGGACGGTAAAATGTCTGGATGGGGCACTTTTACTTGGGCAAGTGGCCGCAAGTATGTTGGGGAATTTAAGGACGACCTTTTTTACGGACAGGGTACCTTAACTTTGCCAAATGGTGACACGTATGTTGGGGAATTCAAGGACGACCTTATGAACGGGCAGGGCACGTTTACTTGGGCAAATGGCGACACGTATGTCGGGGAGTTTAAGGACGGCAAAAGAAACGGACAAGGCACCTTTACTTCGGCAAATGGCGACAAGTATGTTGGGGAATGGAAGGACGATAAAAAAATACCTTAATATCCTATATATACTATTTTCATTTGTAGCTGGTTTTTCCAAAACTTCTTTAACTTTTATGTGAATTAATGGCTGCTGGATAGTCTCAAGATATGCTGTCAATTGACAGTCGCGAACCATTCTTAAGATGTCAATGTGTCCACTGGATACTTTGAAAGCAAGTAAACAAAGGCCCCTCCCAAGGTCACCGGAAAGTGCCTTTAAACTGTATCCTGCCTTTAAGTCACTTACCCGCATATGCTTATTCACAGCCTCTATGGGCATTCCTTGCCTGTTAAATAAACCCTCAGCCAAAGCCCCTTCCATATCAATCCTTTCCAACACTACTTGAGGCGATCACCGGGATGGTGGCATGCAATATAATAAAATAATATTTTAAGATTCACTACTGCCTAAATCCGTTTAGTAAACGTTGTTTGCAGAAATTATAATTTGGGCGCCTATCAGTTGAGTTCGCCCAATTCACATTTTTACTTATTGCTTCTAACAAATCGTAATTATTAATAATTATTTTATAATCAAAAATAAGGTGTAGATCTTGCATGACTTCAAAACTGAGAATTACAGCTATAGGATTTAGTAAGATGATCGAGATGATGAAATTTTTAGATACATACATGTGGAAAATTATACTCTTCTCCCTTTTGTTCTTAGTTCTTTTAATTTATGGATGTGGCATGCCCGATCTCCCAGGACCTATCGGCATACCGGGCATTTAGGGTATTTTGATATTTACACTGTAGGCATTGGTGTACACAAATCTCCTGAAGATTGAACTGTAATAGATAAGTAAACTGAAGAGAGTCTAATTATTCCCTAAACCCCAAAAGAGAGTTTGGCATGAAAAGTACTAAAGAAAAGGTAATGTCTCCTCAAGATGTTTTGAGGACAGAAATCATTGTCAATCAGGCCCTAATAGACATCCTAATTGCCAAGCAAATAATCACAGAGGAAGAGTTGGTGAAAAGCATTCAAAAAATAAAGCTGGAACAACAAAAATTGCATACTGGACTGAACAAAATAGTCCGATTAAAAAGGAAAAAATAGTTTCATCAAACAGCGAAGATTTTCTCTCCTGAGTGGTGGTGTCCTATATTATCCTTTAGCAAAGCTGATCCCACCAATCTGGTATATTAATCCTTTGTAATATCTGCTATGAACCTGGACTCGTAAATCATTCCTAAAGAATTTAGATTTCCAGGAGACATGTGGCTGTTAGGTCGAGTTTTATTCCAGTCAAGTGCAGATTCTATATGGCCAGCAAGTATAAGGAATTTCCTGGATTATTTACTGTGTTTTAATTCCGAGCACCTTTTCTTCGATCAGCCGTTTTTTTGATTCATCTGGTTCAGGGGAAACCCAATGGATAAACTGCTCGGTCATGCGCATATATGAACCTTGGTCTTCCTTGCATTTGTCACAGATTGATTCAGCCCGATCGCGGTACATAATAACCTTGCTAGCCGGCTCGCCATCTTTATTCACGGCAGCCATCTTGCGGCAACCGCAGTTTAATCGGACTACAGCGACTCCTATTGCTTCCGGGCTGCCTTCAACGATGCCCTGGATCATGGCCTCCTCAGATTTTTCGGTTGTCCATTTCTGTTTTTTCATTTTTTTTCTTTTTTTCATAGGTTCAACATAAAAATTTTGTGGGCAAGCATGAATGTTCTCAGGCAATCAATCGGTTGCCCATCAATGGTCTAATGATTAGAATGAAGTTGCAGACCCGGCAATCTAATAGGAAAGTCACCGCAAGGCAACAGCTATTTCCTGCCAGTCTTTTCCAGCATTTTCAAGTTGGGACATTCTCTTAATAACAGAATGGATTTTTTTATTGACAAAAAAAGGGCGTTGAATTAGAGGGGAATAGTTTTTGTAAGAGGAAAATCTTCCCTATGAAGATTATCAAATTCAGGTACAACTGGTTTAAACGACTTGTTCTAAACAATAATTAATTTACATGGAGGTTTTACTATGTGGGAAGTTGTCGTTGATAAAGACAAATGTTCAGGTGATGAAGAATGTGTAGATGCATGTCCTGCGCAGGTTTATGAAATGGTTGATGGTAAATCCGAACCTGTTAACATGGATGAATGCCTTGGTTGCGAAACCTGTGTTGAAGTTTGCCCGGAAGGCGCCATCACAGTAACCGAGGTTTAATTCTGTTACAAGAATACAGACCGACGATTTGATCCATAGGCCTGTTTCCTGCAAAGGGGACAGGCCTATGTTTTTTGGTATGCTGCCAACACGCCTCAAAAGGGTGTATTCCCAGAACCCGCCATAACTATTTATTGATGGACCTGAAAAAAACTCTTCTTCGCTATAAACCAGGGGCATCAGCAAGAACCCACCTTTTCCTGGCCGCCCTGATCTGGAGCGTCGTGGGTTTTTTTCTTCTAACCAACGGTTTTGTTTTGATTTCCCTGCAGGATCATTCGTGGCTTATAGTGGTTGGCTTAATTCTGGGCACAGCCAAGACATTTTTTATCCTTGATCGGGTGGCTCGACAAAACGTGAAACGGATCAAAGAATTTAAGGACAAGGTATGCATAGGTTCGGTATACTCCTGGAAAACCTGGATCCTGGTTGCCGGAATGATCGTTCTAGGCAGGTTTTTGCGGACTACGGTTCTGCCGGGTGAAGTAATCGGACTGGTTTATACGGCTGTTGGATGGGCTTTAATGCTGGCAAGCAGGCTGCTGTGGCTGGCATGGAAAAGAACTCCCTGATCATGAAAATTTTTTCTTTCAACAGGATCGAGATCGATATAGCCGCGCTGCAGGATAACTTTTACAGTATTCAGCAGCATGTCGGCCCCCATGTAAAAATCATGGCCGTAGTTAAATCGGATGCTTATGGCCATGGCATGATCCAGTGTGCCAAAGGGCTTTACCGGGCCGGAGCAAGAACCTTTGGGGTGGCAGAAGTTTGGGAGGGAGTTGCGCTGCGCCGGGCCGGTCTGCAGGGAGAGATAGTTATTCTTCTCGGGGGGGTGGCGGAATCATATGAAGAGATTATTAATTATAATCTGACGCCGGTTGTTTATGATCTTGATTTTGTCACTGGACTTTCACATGTATCTGCCAGGAAAAATTCAACAGTAAATGTGCAATTAAAAGTGGATGTCGGTATGGGCCGACTGGGGATACTGCCCAATGAGGCAGAGTCATATATCTCCCTTATTAATCGATTACCGGGCATATCGCTGTCAGGCCTGCTGAGTCATTTTCCAGTTGCTGATGAGGCATGGGCGCTTGAGAAAACCAGGCAGCAGTTATCATTATTTAAAAATGTCCTTGCCAGTCAGAAAGAGCAAAAAAAAGCTTCAGCTGTGGCGCATATTGCCAATTCAGCTGCTATGATATATTTTCCAGAGGCCCATCTTGATATGATCCGCCCGGGTATCAGCCTCTACGGCTATTTTCCGGATGCTTCGCCGGCGCGGGCAAAAACTGCTGTTCCCGCCATGGAACTGCAGCCGGTAATGAGTTTTAAAACCAGGGTCGTGCAGATTAAAGAACTTGAAGCGGGGTGTGGTATCAGTTATGGCCATACCTTCATTACCCGCCGAAAAAGCAGGATTGCCGTATTACCTGTTGGATATGGTGACGGTTACCAGCGAAAACTCTCCAGCAGGGCAGAGGTTCTGATCCGGGGCAAGCGGGCACCGGTGTGCGGCAGAGTCTGCATGAATGCCACAATGGTGGACATCACTGATCTGCCCCCGGTTGAGACCGGCGAAGAAGTCGTCCTCATGGGTCGACAGGGTGATGCGGAAATCTCCGCGGATGAGATAGCGCAATGGCTGGAGACAATCAGCTATGAGGTTCTGTGCCTGTTCGGTTCATTCAATGAAAGGATTTATCTCAACAATGATAAAAATATTAACTGATATATTTTTGATTTTGTTAAATAGAAAAAACTGCGGAAACGCAGCGGGACAATGATAAAGGAACAAATTAAACATCTGTTGGATAAATGTTTTGCTCAAGGGGTTATGCAAGGCTCGTGGACTGCTGCAGCGGCGGGTTCATACACGGTGGAACTTCCCAAACACCCTGCCCATGGAGACTTTTCCACCAACTTTGCCATGCTTGTAGCAGGTCGAGACAATAAGAAACCCCGTGAGGTGGCCTCATTACTGGCGGAGAAAATGGCCAGGCATAAGGATCTGTTTGATAAGGTTGAGATAGCAGGTCCTGGCTTTGTCAATTTCTTTGTGCGTGAAGCAATATGGCAGTCAGTGGTTAAATCAGTCTGTGAGCATTGTTACGCTTACGGATCTTCCCAGGTCGGCCAAAAGAGAAAGGTACTGGTTGAATTTGTCAGCGCCAATCCCACCGGACCTCTTTCAATTGGCCACGGTCGCCAGGCTGTTTTGGGTGATGCCATTGCCAGGCTTCTGGATGCCACCGGGCATAAAGTTACACGGGAATACTATTATAATGACGCCGGCCGCCAGATGCGTGTTCTGGGCGAGTCAACACGCGCCAGATATTTGGAACTCCTGGGTCTTGCAGCAGAATTTCCTGAAGACGGATACCAGGGCGAGTATATCTATGACATTGCTAGGAAACTGGTAGCAGAAATGGGTGATTCCCTGAAAGAGACAGAAGATGTCACGCCGTTCAAGGAAAAGGCTGAACAGGAGATATTTGCCAATATTGCTGAAACACTAGAGAAGCTCGATATCAGGTTTGATAATTATTACAACGAACATTCCCTGTATGAAAAAGGGCTCGTTGATGATGTGGTTGCCAGGCTTCGTGCCAAAGGGCTGGCCTACGATCATGATGGGGCCGTCTGGTTCAAGACCACCGAATTTGGCCAGGAGCAGGATCGTGTCATCATCAAGAGTACGGGTGAACCAACCTACAGACTTCCGGATATAGCCTATCACAGAGAAAAACTGAAAAGGGGTTTTGACTGGCTGGTCAATATTTTCGGGTCTGATCATATTGCGACTGTTCCGGATGTTATGGCCGGATTGCGGGCCCTTGGCTATGATGATTCAAAAGTAACGGTTGTCATACATCAGTTTGTCACTCTTACCCGTGAAGGCAACCAGGTCAAGATGTCCACCAGGAAGGCAAATTTTGTCACGGTGGATGAACTCTTTGATGAGGTTGGACCTGATGTGGTCAGGTTTTTCTTTTTAATGCGCAAGGCGGACAGCCAGCTGGAATTTGATCTTGACCTTGCAACCAAGGAAAGCCAGGAAAACCCTGTATTTTATGTACAGTATGCGAATGCCAGGTTGAGCAGCATCCAGAAAAAGGCTAATGAAAAAAACATCTCCCGGAAGCCTCTGCCCGATGTGGTGCTGGAGAAATTATCCCTGCCCGAGGAGCTTAACATGCTCAAGGCACTCGCCTCTTACCCGGCATTAGTTGAAGATGCAGCCCTTGACCTGTCACCACATCGGATTATCTTTTTTCTCATGGATCTGGCCGGCCAGTTTCACAGTTACTATAACAGGCACCTTGTTATTTCAGACGACCTAGAACTTACCCAGGCAAGGTTGTGGCTTGCAGAAGCACTTCGCATAGTATTCCATAACGGCCTTAGGGTTGTTGGCCTCTCAGCACCGGAATCAATGTAAGCAGAAAAGCAGATAAATTGCCGGCTGATTTTAAAAGAGATATTTAGTTTTTAGCTCGTTATTTTGCAAGTAATGGAAATAAAATTGTGGCCAGGAGCAGAAAGAA
>JAFDCT010000353.1 GCA_019312695.1 Deltaproteobacteria bacterium
GACAGGCATCTGGCCAAGAACAAGAACAAGACAGCCCTGCATTTTGTGCCTGACTCAGAAGATGAGCGCATAGAGCACATCACTTATCAGGAACTCTATACCAGGGTGAATGAGGTTGCTGCCGTGCTACGTGACTTCTGCGGCCTGAAAGCCGGCGACCGGGTAACCCTGCATCTGCCCATGACCGCAGAACTGCCGATTACCATGCTGGCCTGTGCCCGCCTGGGTGTCATCCATTCTGTAGTCTTCGGCGGCTTCAGTCCGTCAGCCTGCGCCGACCGTGCTGTTGACTCCCAGAGCCGGGTGCTTTTCACCATTGACGGCTATTATCGCGGCGGCAAGTGGATTGACCACAAGGCCAATGCTGACGAGGCCTTTGAAATTTCCAGGAAAGAGGGCCATGAAATTGAAAAAATTCTCGTATGGGAAAGACATCCCGGCAAATACGGCAGCAAGTCTCCCCTGAAGGAGAATCGTGATTTTTCTTTCAACGAGGTCTTGAAAAATTACCGCCATGCCAAGGTGGATCCTGTATCCATGCCGGCCGAGGCCCCGCTGTTCCTCATGTATACCAGCGGCACCACGGGCAAGCCAAAGGGCTGCCAGCACTCCACCGGCGGCTATCTTTCCTATGCCGCCGGCACCTCGAAATACATCCAGGATATCCATCCTGAGGACGTCTACTGGTGCATGGCTGACATCGGCTGGATCACCGGCCACTCCTATATTGTCTACGGCCCGCTTTCCATCTGCGCTTCCTCAGTAGTCTACGAGGGCATCCCCAACTATCCGGATGCCGGCCGCTGCTGGCGTATTGCCGAGGAACTTAACATCAACATCTTCCACACAGCCCCAACGGTCATCAGGGCCCTGCGTAAGATCGGACCGGATGAGCCGGCCAAGTACAATTACAACTTTAAGCATATGACCACGGTTGGCGAGCCCATCGAGCCTGCGGTCTGGAAGTGGTACTATGAAACGATCGGCAAGGGTAAAGCGGTCATTGTTGATACCTGGTGGCAGACCGAAACCGGCGGCTTCCTCTGCACCACCCTGCCCGGCATCTCTCCCATGAAACCGGGCAGCGCCGGACCAGGTGCCCCTGGCATCCACCCCATAGTACTGGATGAGGACGGTAAGGAGATCAAACCGGGCGAAGGCAAGGCCGGCAATATCTGCATCAAGAATCCCTGGCCTGGCGGTTTCCAGACTGTTTGGGGCAACCGGGAGCGGTATATTGATGCCTATTACGGCCAGTACTGCAAGGACCGCAACAGCAAGGATTGGCGCGACTGGCCCTACCTGGCGGGCGACGCGGCAGTCGTTGCTGCAGATGGCTATTTCCGTATCCTCGGCCGTATTGACGACGTTATCAACGTCTCCGGCCACAGGCTTGGCACCAAGGAAATTGAGTCTGCAGCCCTTAATGTCGAAGAGCTGGCCGAAGCTGCGGTTGTGCCGGTAGCCCACGAAGTCAAAGGCAAAGAGCCGGATCTATACGTTTCCCTGAAACCGGGGTATGAGCCTTCTGAGGCGCTGGCCAAAAAGGTTTCCGAGCGGGTCTGTTCTGACATCGGCAAGATTGCCAGGCCGCGCAAGGTCTGGATCGTGCCTGATATGCCCAAGACCCGTTCCGGCAAGATCATGCGGCGTGTTCTTGGAGCCATCTCCAACTTCGGCGATGTCGGCAACGTCATGACCCTGGCGAATCCTGAAATCGTTGACGAGATCAAGAAAATGGTCCAGGGCGACGAAGATGTCACCCCGGTAACCTGAGGCATTATTACGTAACTTACCTGAAATCTGAGATGGTCTGATGATTTTGCTTTATTAATAGCAATCCCCCTTTCAGCAGACCAAAAATGGCGCAGGGTTCCTTCGGCGAGGAATCCTGCGTTTTTTTTTGCTAAAAAGGGGCAAAATCTCCAGTAGCCTTAGCGAAAGGGTTATAGTATTGTAAGCAGGGCCCGATTGTATAAAAAAACAGCACTTCCAAGGGAGATGCCTATGGACAAGGAAAAGAAAAGGGGCTCGGTCGACCTGGAATCTTTTAAACGGCTCCAGGAGACCCGCGACAGCCTCAAACGGGTGGAATCCTTTCCCTACCGCGAAAATCTCCGTTCAATCATGGACACTGAAGTATACACCTGCAGCCCGCTCTGTACCCTGCGTGATGTTATCAGGGATATGGCTGACCGCAATATCTCAAGTGTTATCGTAATAGATCATATTAGGCAGCCTGTAGGCATCCTGACCGAACGGGACATCATGAAGCGGGTCATAGCAGACCAGGGTGTTGATCTTGATGCCACGCCCATTTCCAAGGTGATGACCTCAGATCCCATTACCCTGCATCCTGACAATACGATCTACCGTGCCCTGTCGGTCCTCACCGACAGCAAGGTTAAGCATCTGCCGCTGGTCGAAGACGGAAAAATTGTCGGTATCGTCACCATGCGTCAGCTGCTGAAACTGCGCTATCCGGAACCCCTTACCCTCATAGAGGGAATACAGGACGCCGATGATGTGGCAAGTTTGAAGAGTATCAAGGACAAGCTTCCCGCAATGGCTGAGGAGCGCCTGGAGTCCGGCAGGTCAGCCTATGACATAGTGGTCATGATCTCCCTGATCAACCGTGACATACACCGGAGGGCCCTTGAACTTGCTGCCGTAGGCCTGGGAGTGCCGCCGGTGCCTTACTGCCTCTACCTGACCGGCAGCCACGGGCGCCTGGAGAACCTGCTGACCCCTGACCAGGACCACGGCATGATCATAGCCGACAGCGAGCAGAACTATCAGTACGATCAATACTTCATTGACCTGGGTGTGCGTCTGTCAGATTATCTTGCCCAGATCGGTTATGTCTATTGTCCCGGTTTCCTTATGTCAAGCAATCCTCTGTGGCGCAAGAGCCTGTCTGAATGGAAGCAGCAGATCCATTACTGGTTCGAGGCACAGGTCAGGGAGCTGGGACGTTATGTCACAGTCCTCTTCGATGCCTCGCCGATTACCGGAGAAGTTGATCTGTTTAAGGAATTGAAAGGATATGCCTTCGAGGTTCTGGCCAAGCACCATGAAGTTTTCCGTGTCCTGCATGAAGAAGAGGGGGCACACAGAGTGCCGCTCGGATTTCTGGGCCGTTTCCTTACAGTTAAGGAAGGCTCGCACAAGGGGCAGCTGGATGTCAAGAAAAGCGGCCTGATTTTTGTGGTTGAAACAATTCGTATTCTATCCCTGAAGCACAACGTCAGGGAGACAGGAACACTGAAACGCATTGCCAAACTGGTGGATGGCGGTTTTATTCATCCCAATGACGGTGAGTACTTTGAGTCAGCATATCAGGTGCTGCTGCATTATGCCTTAAGGTCCCAGGTGTCTAAAGCCCGGCGGGGCGAAAAACTTGACACCTATATTGACCCGAGGATCCTTTCGCCCCGGGATAAGGAAAGCCTGCGGCATGCCTTCAAGGCTGTTTACACTCTGCAGGATATGGTTGCCTCAGAATTAGGTGAGCTGGTTATATAGTTTTCAGGGATCAGCTCTCAGCAGTCAGAGATAATAGAGATATAATGTGTGAGCTAACCCGGGGGCCAGAAGCTTGTCCTTCAGCCACGCCCATTTCTTCCTATCAAGTTCAGTTGTGAAGTGCCTACGGGGCCATCCCTTGTAATTTCATTTGCTGCCTGACGATGGTTATAACCGCCTCACATATTAGTTGATTTTATTAAGCACTTTGAGCAGATGTATAACGTTTTGTCCTTAACATTATGTGCAGATAAATGGCTGTTGCAGGTTGGTTCATTGCAATTGCTGCAAATGCTTCCTTCGCCTGACTCGATGGTAAATTCCATTTTGCAAACATGGCATGTCATCGGGGGAAATTCTTCCATTTAATCTCGCTCTCCTCCTAACGTTTTGGGTAAACTGCTGGCCAGGGACTTGCCTCTTTTAGTGCCGCCGTGCCTCTTCCGGTCAGGTTGACCCGATGGTTAGCTTTATGTGTTGTGTCCCATACTTACTACGATCTAACCGGTGAAATGCCTTCTCCAAAATAGCGGAAAGCTTCAGCGGTTTTTTGTAAGGGAAAACACTTGTCAATATCGAGTTTTAATTTGCCATCTCTAAAAAGCTCGATCAGGTAGTTCAAATCCTTGTTTGCTTTATAGCTTACCATGCGCATTCTTTTTCCGGTTGGAATGATTGATTTTTCAGAACTCATCGAAGAAATTTCCTGTATTGTTTTTGTGTAAGCGCAATTTGCGATTACCGCACAATGATTTATACCCATCTTTTAAGGCAAAAGGGTATAAGGCCGGTTAACAGTCGTTTAATTGTTTAACTGTATACATTAAGCCTGACTGAATTATAAACGACCTAACAGGCCTGGAAGTTCACGCATTGACTCTATAATAAAATCAGGCGTCAGCCCCCTCTTTTTTCCGATAGTGCCGGCAATAAAAACTGTTTTGCAGCCGGCCCGCTGGCCGACCTCGATGTCGGTGGCATGGTCTCCCACCATGATCAATTCCTTTGCCGGATCGACATTCCACCTGTCAGCCATGAGAAAAATACCGGCCGGATCGGGTTTTTTCACCGGCAGGCTGTCCCCTCCCAATACTTCGGTAAAGTATGCGCCTATTTCAAGATATTGCAGAATTTTTTCTGTGAACTTCAAACTCTTATTGGTTAAGACGCCCAGGGTATATTGTGAGGCCAACCGGGGCAGGGTCTCTGCAACTCCCGGGTAGAGCAGGGTGTTGTCTGTGCAGTGCAGGCCGTAATGTTCCATGAAAATGGCAAAACCGTCGGCGAAATTCTCCTGGTGGCTCTGCCCGAGAGATCTTTTGATGAGCTTCTGCACCCCGTCACCGACAAAACCCCGTATTTCTTCTGTACTGTGCAGGGGCAGCTCCAGCTTTGCCAGGGTGTAATTCACACTGTTTGCCAGGTCCGCAACAGAGTCGATCAGGGTTCCGTCGAGGTCGAAGATGATGGCTTTGATTTGTGACATTGTAATAACTTTGAAATTATAACTGTCAGGTAATGCAGAAGATGTTTTGGTTTTGAAAGTTTATATCGGGAGAATGTGGACTTCTTCCTGGATAGAATGGCTGCCCTTTAAAAACAACCCCTTCCTGCCGTCAATGGAAACATAATCACCGAATTTAATGATATGGCTGTTGATTTCACAGCGCTGTTCGCTTTCAAAGACCCGGAGGTCCTTGCAGCCGACAACGCAGGTTTTTTCAAGCTGGGTTGCTACAACGGCAGCATGGGATGTCTGGCCGCCGCGGGCGGTCAGCAAGCCCTGGGCCTGGGCAATTTCCTTGATATCCTCCGGCACTGTATCCTGGCGGATCAGGATCAGGGTGCTTTTGGGGTC
>JAFDCT010000354.1 GCA_019312695.1 Deltaproteobacteria bacterium
ATTGAGAAGTTTTGCCGCCCGGGCATCCTGGTAAATATAACCGTCTTTAGAACTGTATTGCAGTTCTCCCTCCAGTGAGTTTATAAGAGTTTCCCTGGTCCCCTGTCCCTTTATGGTGGCATCCAGGTCGAGAATACCTGTCATCTGCTGTTCACCGCCTTCCAGGCAGATAAGCACGTCCTTGAATTCCTTGTCCTCGGCCTGCATTTTGAAATCCAGATAAATTTGTTTTTCATGGAAAGACAACCTGCCGGGAGTCGCAATGCTGCAGAGTTCTGCTTCAAAGATTTCAATCCCGAGTGAGTTGTTTGCAAAGGTGATCAGTGATTCAAAAGGTTTCCAGGTATAACCGTTGTAGAGCAGGGAATCGGCATGGAGTTTGATATTGGCACGAACCGCAAGGTCCCATTCTTTACCGACTCTTTTTCCCTTTGCCAGTCCCTGTTCATCTTCTTCCTTTATAGCCGCCAAAATTTTATTCAGCTCAACAGTGTCTGTCCTGACATCAAAGTCCATTGTCAAGCCTTCTTCAACCAGGGACGCTTCCCCGTTTATGGCATAATTATTGTTTTCAAACTGAGCTTGGAATGAATTGAGTTTGAGTGTTTTTTCAGCGGCGAAAAAGGAGAAACTGTCAAGCAAGATGGGCTTTTCCGTTTTCCAGGGAAAGATAAAATCACCGCCGTCAAGTTTGCCGGCTGCCGAGGAGCTTGCAAAAGAATCCATATCAATCTGAAAATGGATATCCCCTTTCACCCATCCCTCAGGGAAAAGATCATTATGAAGGAGTATTGCATCGATGGTTTTTTTTGAAAGGGATCCCTGGAACCCGGCGCCAATTTTTCTTTTCTGCAGATCCAGCTTCATGGTGGCCTGCTCTTCTTCATTTCTGATGACAAAGCTGCGCAGCAACAGTTCGTCAGGATTCAACATCATATTAACAGCGAAGCCGGGCCCTTCTTTTATGGAAAATTCACCCTGCAGATCAAGTAGTTGCGCCATGGTCCATTTTAGATGTGCCTGGGAAACCATTAGGGGCGTTCTCAGCATATATGCCCGAGGGATATTTGTCTGTTCAGAGAACCAGGTGTTGAAGTCTTGGCCTATCTCGGCATGTACAACAGTAATATCTGCACCGGTTTTGCCGGTGATAAAATTCTGCAGGATGCCTGAAAAGGCAAAAGAGCTGTCCAGCAGGTCGGCCTGCATGCTTTCCAGGGTGATTTTATCAGGCACAATGATTGCTCGGCCTTTTATGTTGAGGGGGCCTGGAAGGAATGCTGTCTTCAGGGTAAAATCCTCCATGGAGCACTGCAGATCGTATCGCACTCTGGCAGGTGCCAGGAGCGGCCCCTTAATATTTCTGGCAGTGATATTGGCCTGGCCTGTTATATTTTGAATACCCTCCAGTTCCTCTGACAGCTTGTCATATGATGACAGCCAGGGAAAGATTTCATCCATGTCCAGTTGAAGCGAGCCTGAATGTATTTCTATAGTAGGTTCATCCGCAAAATTAATCTGGGAAGAATAATTGGAAAAGGTTGACTTGCCGATCTTTCCTTTCAGGTCATGTGATTCTGTTTTCAGCCGATCATATATAATTCTGCACCCGTCAATTGTAATAGGATAAGGAATTGGTTTAAAATTGGCCCGGGCTGATATTTTATTCATATCGGCTTGAACAGAAATTGATTCCAGGCTTTGACCAAGGGTCAGCCGCACCTGGCCGCTGCCCTCGATAATTTCAAGAAGTGAGAGATATTCAATTACATCTTTTTTGGGGGGGATCAGCTGTTTTAGGAGCGGGATCACCTCTGAAAGGTCAGTATCCAAATCGAGGTCAAGATGGAACGGTGTTGTTTCCTTTTTCACCAGCCCGAGCTTCAGGGTGCCGCCTGAACCTGTCGATTTTCCCAGTTGGGCCTGCAGGTTTTTGGCATCTAGAATCCCCCTCGCTATGAGTGCATCACCAGTAACCTCCTGCAGGTTCAGGCCGAGGCCTGAAAGTGTAATATTGGTATCAGCAATATGACCTTTTATAGTCATGGCTTCGAATTCTGCCAGGTCGGCAGGGGATTTTCCCTCTACCTGCATGCTCGCCCGGGTTACAGTACCCCCTCTGACTATGTTAAATATTTCCTGGACCACAGGCAGTTCGCCGTAAAGCTCCTTGAAAAATCTTGGAAGCACCTCACGTGTTTCGGTGATGTTGGCATTGTGTGACTTAATGTCCAGGCTGGTGTTTGGTTTTGTCCGATCATAATTGAATGAACCACTCAGCTGCACATGTGGGTAAGACAGTGTAAGGTCATCAACAGTTAAGGAACTTTTCGCGTCGGTGTGGTGAATGTTCCCTTCCAGGTTGGCTATTTCTGCAATAACCTGATCATTGTTTTTGTCCAGGATTGCCAAGGTAGAATCAGAGCATTTAAATTCTGCTGACAGGCCGTCGTCAGGGCTCACCGAAAAGTCCAGTTGCAGGTTGGTAAATGATTCTCCCAATAAGAGTTTCCTGTCAGCGAGAAAGTAACGGATCAGTTCTTTGTTGTTTATCCTGTCAAAAGCAATTCTGCCTTTTACTGTCCGGGTAGAAGGAATAAACTCGGTCATCAGCTTTATGTTTTTCCAGATGTTCGACGTGGAACTCATGGTAACGGTTAGGCTATCGGTGGTGGTATTCAAATCAGTATTAATTTTGTCAAATAGATAAACCTCCTTATCCCCTTCAAGAAGTCGTAGTGTCCCATTGCGTATTCCGACTTCAAGTCCGGCGAAGGCTGAAAGGATAGGTGTTAGTTCCTCTGATGTGCCTTGCAGGAATGCATTGAGAGAAAACTTTTCTTCCGCATCAGGTTCTATATCCATTCGTTGAGGAATAGGCACGGAATAATCAAGCTTGTCTATGACAATTTTATCGAGTTCGATCTTTCCTGCAAGCAGGGGAATAAGCCTGGGATACACTTCAAGGGTGTCTAGTTTGGCCTTTATTTCATTAGGCATAGTAAGGCTAACCTGATGCAGGGCAACGGTAGGCAAAGGCAGGATTGACAGCTCCACCTCCTGGAAGTCAAATTCCCCTTCAACCTTTTTGGCTAATTCGGTGTGGATCGTTTCCTTGAGCCAAGCCGTGCCTATAACCCTGGGTAAAAAAATAGCTGCAGCAATCAGCAGGATAAACAGAAAAGCTACACCTGCTCCGGCCCAGTATAGTTTTTTAAAACTCTTTCCCATAGGTTATCCCCAGGCTACTGGCAAACCCGATTTTACTTCTTCATTCTTGTGCGGAAAAATTTCACCAGGTCAAGGACATAGTCACGGTCTGTAAAAAGCTGAATATGGTCAACTCCGAGGGACTTGAAGAGATTGTCCAGCTTTTCCTGTTTTACCCGGGCAAGATGTTCATATTTGCTGCGGACTTCTCTGCTTCCTGCATCAATTACCACAGTTTCCCCGGTTTCCGCATCCTGGATCTTCAGGAGACCTACATCCGGCAGGAGATGCTCGCGGGGGTCGGCCACGGTTACCGCAATCAGATCATGCCTGCGGGCCAGGACACCTAAGGGTTTCTCAAAATCCTGATCCAGAAAATCGGAAACCAGGAAGACCACCCCGCGTTTATGCATGACCCGCCCCAGGTAATCCAGGGCTAACGCTATATCGGTTCCGGCCATTCCCCTTTTCTTCCCAGAATCAAAATAGAGGAGTTCACGGATCAGGCGCAGGACATGCGAGGTGCCTTTGGCAGGGGGAATGAACAGTTCAATGACATCCGTAAAAAGGATGATTCCCACTTTATCATTATTCTTGATGGCTGAAAAGGCAAGCAGGGCACAAAATTCAGCTGCAATTTCATTTTTGAGCTTGTCGCTGCTGCCGAATGAGCCTGAACCGGAGAGATCGACAAGGAAAAAAACCGTTATCTCGCGTTCCTCGATATAGCGTTTTACATAAGGGTGGCCTGTGCGGGCCGTAACATTCCAGTCGATGGTGCG